>BAXO01000108.1 GCA_001310555.1 Bacillus sp. JCM 19058 | reverse complement strand
GTTCTGCTAAAGCCGTTAGGCGTGGAAGAAATAGAACATTATGGAAGCACTTCAATTCCTAATCTACCATCTAAACCAATTATTGATTTAATGGCGAAAATAGATTCATTTGATGTTGTAGAAAAAGAAATCCTTTCAGTTCTGAGTATGAATAATTGGCATTACGTACATCCCGATTTAGATCAGCGCCCATGGCAACGGTTTTTCGTAAAAGTCAAAAATGATAAACGGGTAGCCCATTTACATTTGTTATTAAATGGTGATCATAGGTGGGAGAAGCAAAAATTGTTTCGTGATAGATTAAGATCTGAACTTCATCTTATGGAGGAGTATGCGGAAATTAAAAAAAATATCAGCAGAAATATATTCTAATGATAGAGAACAATACACAAAATCTAAATCAGAGTTTATTAGCAGAGTAATAAATTAGTTTTGAGAAAATAAGTTATCTATTCAAGTTAAATTGACTGAATAAATCCTTGGTGGGCGGTTTTTCTATGTATTGAAAAATATGAACATCATTAGAGTGAATTAATTTTAATTTGGTAAATATATCTTGCTCCCAACGTCATATCAAGGGATTATTGAATTGCATCCTTTTAAAAACTAAACATGAACAAAGAAGGTGGAACTCATTAATAAATGGAGTATATATCAAATAATAAGTGTAATAGGCTTAGGAACTTTTTTTTCTTTTTGTAGATACTAAAGGGTATGATCATTTTTCTTCCTTTTTGTCTTCTAATCAAAATATAGGAATCCAAATAAGTGTAATATTAGTGTTATTAGTGCTTTTAGGATTTAATTACTTAATGTTTTTTTTTCAAATTGAGAAACATAAAGATCTTTTTCAAAGTGTTTTTTGGAATAAAGCACCGATTACTTTTATAATAGTTGCAGTATGTCTTATTACACTGTTTATTATATTTGGAGTTACTGGTGACCTTTTCGTTTGGGTAGAAAATCAAAGATGGTTAATTTACCTTTTCATGACCTTGTTTATATCAGTATTTTATCTTATAGTGATATCATTTGTATCTAAATATAATAATCTTCCTCCGAAATCTATTATAAAAGTTAGCTTTTATGGTACATTCCTTTTTATTGTCATCTCCATTTTTTTGATTTGATGTAGTCAGTGGTAAACACCTAACTGG
Organism: Bacillus sp. JCM 19058; assembly: GCA_001310555.1. Next base: position 15,921 of record BAXO01000108.1, on the reverse strand, counting down.
AGAAGATAATACTACTATCGCGTTTATACGGGGCAACCGTTTGTTGGTGAAACTCCCCATTTCGATCTCTCGGAATAGATAGGTGAAGATCACCAAACTCCGTATGAAGGGTACGCGAGTACGTTTCATTCCTCGAGTTTCCTGAATCAAATCCGTCACGATCCTATTTTTCGTAGTCCAGAATAGCCGTTAATTCTGTAGCTAGAAGAGTGTTGACGGCTTTTTCTAGATGCCTTCGAAACTTCTTTCAAATCCTCTTTACGAACTAGAGCTTGTGCAATATCTGTAGTAAAATCAGTCATAGAGAATCACTTTTCTCTGAATTTTGTGTGGTAACTCAATTCTACTAGAAAAGGGCTTCCTTTTTCCGTGTTTTTATTCTTATTTACACAAGATATTTTACGCTCTCCATGTTAATACTAAAGCTAAAAGTAATGCAATAATTATGAGCTTTAAGTAAGAGAAAATATACTTAATTATTTGGAGGGGATTTTATGGAAATATCAGTTATGGAAAGTAAGGATATTAATGAAGTAAAAAAAATTGCAGAGCTTAGCTGGCATGAAACTTATCATGGGATTATACCAGCTGAAATCAGAAAAAAATTTCCTGAGTGCTGCTTACAATGCAGATGTTTTACATGAGAGATTAAAAACCTCTCCGTTTTATGTAGCTAAAGTAGATAATAAGGTTTTGGGTTTTGCTAACTTCTCGAATAAAAGTGCCAATGGAGATATTGAATTAATGGCAATATATTTAAATCCTTCTAATCAAAATCAAGGGCTAGGCTCTGCATTACTTGAATATGGGTGTAAGCAGTTGCAGCCTTGTAATGTTTTTGTTAGTGTCGAGTCTGAAAATATAAATGGTAAATGTTTTTATTTGAAAAAAAGGGTTTGAAATAATTGAAGAATTTGATGATGAATTTGACGGGCATATTCTTAAGACCCTGCGAATGTCATTAAAATGTTCGAAATTATAATAATGGTAATATTAAGAAATGTGGACTCTAATGGTATAGTGTACTTTAACATAAGACAGGCGTCATCCATGAAATTATTCTATCATATTAAAAAGTTAAATAAAGATGTCTTAAAAGATTACGCTGGTGGAGTGTGTTTGAGAGATAATCCTGCAAAGTTTAATGAATGGGACATAAAGAGTAATTTAAGAAAAGGTGTTTAGTCGTGGACTTAGAGACTTTATACAAGAATTATCACACATATCTTTTTTCTATCGCTTATCGTATGCTTGGAACAGTTACTGACGCTGAAGATATCGTTCAAGATTTATTTTTGTCGGTTAAGATTGAAATCAAAGACGTAGAAAACGTCAAAGCATACCTTGCAAAAATAACAATAAACCGTTGTCTCAACTTTTTAAATTCAGCACGTTATAAAAGAGAAATCTACACTGGTCCGTGGTTACCTGAACCTTATGTGACTCCAGCACAACAGCCTTTAGATAAGATCATAACTGATGAGGCAATCTCGTATGCTTTTCTTGTTTTAATGGAACGTTTAACACCAACAGAAAGAGCCGTTTTCGTATTAAGAGAAGCATTTAGTTATAATTATAAGGATATTGTTGAGGTACTTGAAAAAACGGAAGCTAATTGTCGGAAAATATACAGTCGTGCTAAACAAAAATTGAAAAATGATCTACCTATTCATTTTCAAAATACAGAACAAGTGGTTTCATTGACGAAGTCGTTTATAAAAGCTTCAAAGACAGGTAATGTTGAGGACTTCATTGACCTTCTCGCCGAAGACGTTGTTCTTATTACAGATGGCGGAGGAAAAGTTCCTTCCGCTCTTCATCCAATTATGAATAAACATCATGTACTGGCTTTCCTAAAAGGGGTTATTAATAAAACAGATATTATAGGGAAATTTCCCTGTAGTAGTAAATGGTCAACTTGGAATTTTGCAAGTAAATGATGGACAACCTATTAGAGTTGTCTGTTTTGAATTAGAACCTATCCAAAAAAAATATCCAGAGCATCTATATTATCTCTAACCCAAATAAGTTAACTCATATTTTTGTGCCTTAATGTCACAGATCGCTTTTCTATTTTGTTTTATTAGTGAAGGCTAAAAATTTATGAGGAGCTGTGTATTATGAATAAAAGCATAAACTATATGGTATTGGCACCAAAAATGTTGAGCGCTGTAATAAAACTGGAATCTTTAACGAGAAAAATAACATTAGAAAAAGGATTCTCAGAGTTGATCAAACTTAAAGTTTCCCAAATTAATGGCTGCTCCTACTGTATTAATTTACATTCAAATAAGGCAATAAAACTTGGTGAAGCTGAGAGGGTCTCTGCACTAAATAACTGGAGACAGGCGGATGTTTTTTCAGAAAAAGAACAGCTATGCTAGAATTAGCTGAGAAAATAACATTAATCGCTCAAAATGAAATGACAGACGACTTCTATAACAGAATATCGAAGCATTTCTCTGATAAAGAATATATAGGAATAGTTATGATGATAAATATAGTAAACGTTTGGAATAGAATAGCAATCCCTTTTGGTAAAAAAATAATTGAAAAATCTTTCTTTGCATCATAGATAAATCTAATTTTTGTATGATAAAAAGAAAATGATGATAATCGAACATGCTAGAGGAAAGACACCCTATTTAAGTATAATTTGGGATTACTGAACAACCTTAATTTCCTGTTTGCGGAGAGAGGACCAGCCAGGTTTAAATCCCGTGGAGGTTCGAGTCCTCTCAACCGCATTAAGTAGAAACGCAGAAGTACTAAGGCTTTCGGAGCTTTGGTGCTTTTTATTGCAATGTTCTAAACAACTATAGGGTAGTGTTGAGGATTTTGAAACAGCATGAGACTTGAAATAGATTGGTTAGCAATTCATAATAACGATGATGCCCACAGTCAAAAAACTAGAATGTTCATGAAACGAATGAAACGTTTTCAAGCAATTAGTTATGTGATATAATTAACTTAAATCTATTTGGATAGAAAGGATACAGGAGAACTCGTATGCCAACATTTACTTTGTAATGATCAATAAATTGGATAGCATTACCCCCAAAAAACAATGTTTTTTTTCTAAGGGGGTAGTATGCCCATTTTTTTCATTACAAAGGAACCAAGCAACCCTGTAGACTCGATTTTAGAGGAGGTCCTTGTATTGGATCTCCTTTTTGTTTATTCAATTTTAATATTAGATTGTGCTGCAAGATATCCGAATAGATGCTTGCGTTCCTTTATCTTATTAAGAGGTGAAGGAATAATGTTAAATAGATCACTCCACTGGAGACTTTCTCAAAAACCAGAACGAGCTGTAAAGAAGCACTGCAAAATGTGTGGGAAAGGATCTGTTTTTACAGATACGAATGTGCGAAGGCATAACGCAAACGGAAAAAGCATATACCAATATGCGATTTATAAATGCGAAAAAAAATCATACGTGGAATAAAAAGTTAGCTATATATAAAACGTACACAGAGCATATTGCCGAAATGGAGGAGCAAAAAGAAGAATTTTCATCTATATCAGACATTCCGATAAATAGCTTAGCAGAACAAGGGATAAAGGTGATACACATTGTACTAGATGATGTGATAGGACTACATCGAATGGATAAAGTCCTTGCCCATCAAATTGAGGATTGGAGTCGAACGCAGATTGTAGAGAAGATAAAAAAAAGGAGCCATTAAATTAAATGAGCAAGTCGTTAAACCTAGTTCAAGATTGTCAAAGGGAGAACGCATTTCCATTTTTATTGACTAAATAAATGACATTCAAGGTCGCAAATTAGTGAAAGTGGATCTTCTCTTCACGTCAGGCTTGTCTCTTTAAATTATGTAAAAAATAATCAAAGGGTGTAAAAATAAAGGGGTTTCTATGATGTATATATAGTGATTTCTAACGATTTGAAAAATTGAGGGCCTAGTGGGAGTTAAATTGCGTGGAGGCTCAAGCCCTCTCAACCGTGTCAGTAGTACCAAGGCTTTTAGAGCTTTGGTACTTATTGTCGTTTATCTATCATACTGATAATTAATTTCACCTTTTCTTTATTTAGAAAATTTGATAAAATATAAAAACGAAAAGGCAATGATGAGAAGAGTACTTGCGCACAAGCATAACAGAGAACTCCAGATGGTGGGAATGGAGGATGTAATAGCACAAGGAAACAAGTCTCTGAGCTGTACAAAGGATCTTTCTATTGAAAGTGATGGTGTGCCGGGTTCTTCCGTTATAGAGATAGAGTATAATCATGTTTAAATGACGTACTTGAAAAGGTTGTTGTAGTGATACAATAACAAACTGGGGTGGCACCGCGAACTTCTAACAATCCGAAGTTTCGTCCCCAAGGCTAAGAACCTTGGGGGTGAGACTTTTTTTTCTTTGTTCTAAAAAAATTGTTAGGAGTGGTGCTATTTTGAAATGGAAAGCCCCTTTGCTCTTGCTTGTTGGGATTGGTCTATCAAATATTGGTGCTTGGATTTATTTACTTGCGTTAAATTTAATGGTGTTAAATATGACGGGGTCGCCATTCGCCGTGGCGATATTATATATGCTTATTCCAATTGCTACACTCGTTACGGATGTGTGGGCAGGTTCACTGATTGATCGGTTAAACAAGCGAAAGTTAATGATTGTACTAGATGTGTTTCGAGGGTGCATCATCTTTTGTTTGCCGTTTTTAGATTCATTGTTCTTGATTTATTTGCTTGTTTTTATGATTAATATGGGAAGTTCAATTTTTGAATCGACATCTCTTGTGTACATGACGAAATTGGTACCGAAAGAAAATCGGCAACGATTTAATGCATTGCGCAATTTTATTCAGTCCAGCGGTTTTATAATCGGCCCATCCATTGCTGGTCTTCTCTTTGTCATTAGTACACCGTCGATGGCGATCTTTATTAACGCGATTGCTTTGATTCTCTCAGCATTTATCATTATGCTGCTTCCGAACCTCGATCTAAACGCTGATGAGGTTGTCTATACGAGAATAACTTTTGTAGTCGTCAAAGATGATTGGAAAACCATTCTTTCTTTTGGACGAAAACATACACATGTCACGTGGGTGTATCTGTTATCTGGTGGATTTGGCGTATTTTTAGTTGGAATTGATTCACTTGAAGCAGCTTTTGCGACGACGGTGTTACATTTTTCAGAAAGCACGTATGGATTTTTGGTTGGAATTGCTGGCTTAGGAATGGTAGCGGGATCGTTAGTTAATGTATGGTTTGCCAAAGTGATGAAATTGAATGTGTTGATCGGCCTAGGGTCTATCATTACTCCTATTGGTTACTTGCTTTTTGGTTTCTCGAATTCTTTTATCGGAGCTTCCATCGGTTTTTTTTACGATGACGTTTGCGATGACGTTCGCACATGTGGGTTTTTTAACGTTTTTTTCAAAACCATATTCCTGTATCAATTATGGGTAGATTTACAAGTGTTGTTGGCATGATAGAAGCAGGCAGTACAGTTTTAATGACTGCTCTCATTGGCCTATTTGCAAAATGGCTCACGATTCGTCCCATCTATGTCGTAAGTTCGTTCATCTTTCTCTTGTTTGGTCTCTATATATATGGAGTTGTTATGAACAAAGAGAAAGAAAGGTTTTATAAGGAAGAGATGTCTGTATAACGTACTAAAAAAGAATGGCCTCGAGTCTGAGAGTGTACTGCACCCCAAAAGTTAGAGTCACAAAACTAGCTTTTGGGGTGTTTTCTTATGGCTAAATATGATGAATATTTATACTCATGGTTGTACGGGAGTATTTGGATGGCTCCATCGGATTTAAAAACCTTGCACGCAAACACGGGGTAAAGGAATAGTTGAGAATTTAAGGAGGAGGTTAATAGATAAGTATTTTTTTCTGTCTGTAATTGTCTAAATTCTGCGGGAAGTTTCTATTTTAAAGAGTGTACTTAACATAAAGAACGTATGATTATTTTAGGTTTTAAATTTTCCTAAACGCTCTTTCGCTTTGATGAATCAATAGAGCTAAGTAAGAATGCCTTAAATCGTGCTGACGTATGGCTTTTAACCCGCCTCGCTAGTATATTTTTTTTAATTCCGAAAAAGCATACTATTTATGGTTGTTTTGTTTTATAATATACTCTAACTAAACTCGGGCAACTAGTTGTCCCATTGCTCATTGCTACAGGATATTCTCATGCTAGTACTAGAAGATCAGTGTCTAACCGTCGATGATGAAAAAGATAATATTGTAACCTCTAGAAGCAACTATTATAGTTGCTTCTAGATCTCATTTTTAAAGTTGAATAGGAGAAAGACTCATGATTCAATTAAAAGATGTTTATTTAAAGTATCCATCTACAGATCAACCCATTCTACAAGATGTGAACATTCAAATATCCAAAGGGGAATGGGTGTCTCTCGTAGGTCCGTCTGGTTCAGGTAAAACATCATTTTTAAAAATTATATCTGCTTTAGTTGATTGTACGAAGGGCAATGTGCACATTAATCAAACGAGTATAAATGAACTACCCATAAATAAAAGACATGATTTTATACGAAGTCACGTCTCTACCGTGTACCAACAATTCCGACTTCTCCCGCAATTTTCAGTAATAGAAAATGTGATGCTACCCCTGGTTCCTTATACGAAACAAAAGAAACAACTTGAACAAAGAGCGTTGGAGCTAATCGAAGAGGTTGGTTTAAGCCATCGTGTTTCCCAGCTTCCTCACCAGTTATCAGGTGGCGAACAACAAAGAGTGGCTATTGCCAGAGCACTTTTGTCTAATCCATCCATCCTGTTATGTGATGAACCAACAGGAAATTTAGATGCGAAAAATCGCGATGTGATCTTAACACTTTTGAGTGAAATACATAAAACAGGGAAAACCATTCTTCTGGCCACGCATGATGATGTGGTGGCGAAAAGGGGTGAAACGATTATTACATTCGATGAGGGTGTCGTGCAAAAGGGGGTACTGACTCCATGATCTATTACAGCTGGAAGTCGATTAAAAATAATAGAAAAGCATCATTTTTGATTTACTTATCTTTATTGGCCATTTTTGTTACCGCACCACTAACGATCTCCGCACTGTTTGATATTCAATCACATGTAGATGATAATATTAAACAATATGCTAGAGGAAGTTATGACCTGCTTATTCGCCCAGCAGGGTCCCAAACAGCGATCGAAGAATCCTTAGGAAAGATCGAAGAGAATTATTTAAATTTCGGCGATGGTGGCATTTCTCTAGAAGAATGGGAAGAAATGAAGAAATTAGACGACGTCGAAATTGCTGCACCTGTCATATCTCTTGGATATTTCACTGGCGAAGATAAAACCATATCGTTAGCTATCCCTCTACTAGTAGTTATTTTGAATTTGAATTTTCAACCTTTGATGGAGTGAATGAATATATATTAACTGATGAAGGCGGATTCTTTTACATGCTGGAGCAAGACGACCCTTACGATAAATTTGATTTTTTTGCGGGGAGTGGACTTTCGACTTATGTGGGCGGGTCTAAACCAGTATTTCTCATTCCTACTACGTATCACCTTACCGTAGGAGTCGATCAAGAAGAAGAAGAAAAATTGACAGGCATGGACTATCTGCCCTTCAAAACCCAATTCCAGAACATCTTAAAAGTAGTTATGATTATTTAGATGTAAATAGAGATATACCGATCATTTCTTTAATCGACACGTTTATACCCCTAACCGGGAAAGCTCAGGTATTTGAATTAGAGTGGGATCTTGAAAAAAACTTTGGCGTTAAAAGAACAACTTGGAGTTTTAGAAGATGAACCTTTTTTTTCGTTCAGAGCAATATCGAACGATGCCTGAGCTCCTTGCCGGAGTTGAACGTATCTCAGCACAGACTTATGAAATCCCCTTATTTGATTTTATGAAACCGTTTGCCTATGACGCTCTTTCATACGAATATGATGGGACGTTTAGTGAAGAGCTTAATTTTTCTTTTGGGATTACTGAAACCTCAAAATTTTATTATACGCGACCCATAGATTATGAGGTTGGTGACGATGGCATTTTAGTAGTTTCAACAGTTGGTACAGATTCAGGCGTTCCGACTTATCGAGAGGTGGAAGAGCATGGGGCCACCACCTATGAATATTTTACTTCGGCAAATGAAACTGAGATCCCATTTCTTCTCTATCCTGTTGGGACTTTTACAACGGAAGCCTATCAGAATTCATTATCCTCCAGTCCTTTAGGCATATATCAGCAAGCTCCTTCTGTCACGGTGGAGGACGGTATTACCTTGCATGAAACCATTACACCGGGAAGCTTTGTCAGTTCTCCTGCACATGGGATCATGTCGTTGGAGGATGCGGCTTATATAAAAGGAGATCATCCGATCGATGCGATTCGCCTTAAAGTAGCTGGAATTACAGCCTATAACGAAGAAGCAGAAGTAAAAATACTTAACATGATAGAAGCCATATCAACGGTTGGAGAGTACGATATTACGGTTGTGGCAGGCGCCTCCCCATCACCTGTAATAATGGATGTAGAGGGTATTGGTGAAGTTGAACAATCATGGACTAGCTTGGGTGCAGCTGCAACTATATCGAAAGGCTGGAATACAACCAATCAGCTGATCTCAGGATTGTTTATCATCATTAGCTTTTTATATGTGTTGAATCATACGTTATTCAGAACATATGCTAAAGCAGAGGAGTCAGCTGTTCTTTCTGATTTAGGGTGGACGGGCACTCATATTCAACGGTTTCGTTTATTTGAAAACTATCTTATTCTCTTCTTCTCTAGTGTGACTAGTGGGGTAATTTTAAGTGTCCTTTATATGATGGAGGTCGTGAATCAACTAGCATTGCTTCTATTCTTTGTCGTTGTTTTAATAACGGCTTTGATCATCTCGTTGAGTCTTATATTGAGGAAACGAATATCGTTTACTACATTAAAAGGAATCAAATTTAAGAAGATGTGGCTGAGAAATCTCTCCTTTTACAAAAGGCTCGTTTTCATTTCATTTCTACAATTGATCTTTGCGGCATTGTTAGTTAACTTTATTCCGGCAACGTTGTACCTAACTAATCAAGCGACAGGAGAAACAAATTTAGGTGTGCATATCAATGATCTTATTTTCTTTCTAGTGATTATCGTTTTAGGTGCTACTGTATATTTGGTTTTCACGACAATCGTAGAAAGCATCTCCTCTTTTCTGCTTATTCGAAAAGAAGAGATTGTCACGTTAAGAGATATTGGGTGGAGACTACAAGAAGTCCGGACTGTGTTCATGAAGGAGTTTCTTGCCTGGGTTATTCCGTCTCTTATGATTGGAATGATGATTAACCTGTTGTTGTTTCAATTTGTTTTTACCGTATCACTCGGTATGGTCGTAATTTCTACGGTGACTACATTAGCTCTAGTCTGTACCAGCTTCGTTGTAGCATTAAGCGTTGTAAGAAGAACATTAAAAGTGATAGAGATTTAGTACATGTCATTCAATTAACTTAAAAAAATTCTCTATTGAGGGCTTAGTGAGGGTTAAATCCATTGGGGGCTCAAGTCTTCTCAACCGCACCATACTTAACATAGTAATACCAAGGGTTTACGGACTTTTGGTATTTTTATGCGCTCATTTTTCTATGTGAATACGGGTATTTTTTTTAGTTATTTTGGTTCCGCTTTGATTACACTCGTTCAAGGCGGCTTGAGGATTAGAATAAATCGGAAGGACGATGCCGTAAAGCTGGGGAATTGATTGTGATTGGACTGCAACTATAGTTGGGGGAGTACGAGCGAAACTGTCACCACCCGCAATAAATGAATGTCAAGGTTATAATAAGTTGTTTAAGTTAAATTCTTCCAACACGTTTACCTCCCGTCTTGTTTGGATGGGGGTAAAACAAAATTGTTAAATAACTCAACTTTCGCAGTTAAAAATCATTGGTAGTGCTACTTTTTACGTTTAACTTCCAAAAAACATAAAAAAACATCCCCTCGGTAACCATACGATACAAACCAAAGAAAGGGATGTCTCTCGTGTCTTCTATTTACCAAAGAATGAGCCAAAAGTACAAACTAAATCTCATGTTTCTCGTTTTATGAAAGACGCTAGCACCGGTATCTTATTGAATCAAGCGAACATTCGAAAAGAACTTAGTTTTTTACCTCTAGGGGTACTGCCGACAAAACGCAGATCATATACGTTAAGACACTTTTTGGAAGATAAAACCCTGATTTTTCTACTCTAATCAGAAATGTCAGGGTTTTAATATTTAACTGGGTGGTTGACTTATTATTATCTATCCATTATATTTAACCATATGGTTGAACAAAATAATAATCTAGATAGTGTTTTCCGCGCCTTGGCTGATCCAACCCGAAGAAATTGTTCATTTTATTGCCTCTCAAGAACGTACAATATTGGAATTGGTCGCACCTTTTGATATGTCTTTAGCAGCCATTACTAAGCATATTAAAGTCTTAGAACGGGCAGGCATTCTTGAAAGAAGTGTAAAAGGAAGAACACACCTGTCGTCTTAATACCGAATCCTTATCTACGGCTACAGATTGGCTGCGCTTTTACGAACGTTTTTGGAACAGACCGTTTGACGCTTTGGAACGTGAGCTTAATAACGCTAAAAAGGAGGAACATTAAGGTATTTACAACAAACTTATTAAAAAAGGATGATTGAAATGATCACTTCAACAACTACACTAACAATGACACGTAGTTTTGATTTCTCTGTGGAAAGAGTGTTCGATGCGTGGGTAAACCCCGAAATGATGAGTAAATGGTTATTTAATCCAGAGGAAACAGCTAATATTGTAGAGAATGATTTTCGCGTCAGAGGATCCTATAGGATCAGAGACCCAAAAGGAGGAGAAGCTATCGGCGAATATCTTGAAATCGATAGACCCTTCAAATTGGTATTTACATTTCAAATCCCAATATACAGCGAAACGATAGACCGAATAACCGTATTATTAGAACCCATAGATGGTGGCTGCGAAATGACTTTCACACAAGAAATAGTAGTTCCTCATGAAGAAGGATGGACCACAGAAGACATTGAAAGGGCGCATCGTGAATTTAGAGATGGTTCTGAACAGGGATGGAACAACATGTTTGATGTTTTAGTTAAACATTTATCGAACAGAAACAACCCCCAAAAATAACTAATCAAAACAGAAGCATGAACTCTATGGGGTAGCGTCAGGAAAATGCGGATTTACAACGCTAAGCCCGAAATGCTGACGGTACCCCACAATAGTGATCAAACAAAGATTTATTGATAACAACTCAACTGAGTAAATTCTCAGGTGGGCTGTTACTTAGGTGATGAATCTAATACAATGTTAAGATGTTAAATAAGCAAAAAGAAGGTATCAAAATAAGAAAATAGAGATGTTGTGTCATATTTTTCTCTTTTGGCTTGCTTGCTGTCATTGAAGCAGATCTATTTCCCATTAGATGAAAACTCTACTTTACGGTTTAGAGCAGCAGCCCTGTCACTAAGCCTAAATGGCCCGTTTGAAGAAGAGCGTTGTTCAACTATAAAACCCGAATTATAAGCCTTGGATATCTTCAACAACTTCGGTCAAATCATTGTCAAACTGATGTCCACGCCCATCAAATTTCCGAATAATTGCCTTCGGAAGTTTTTCTGCATAATGTGTAAGGTGGGAAAAAGGAACGATTTCATCGTCGCGGCTATGGTAAAAGAAAATTCGTGGTATTTCTTGGAGCTTTGAGGAGGAGTCTTCTTGTAAGACAGTCTCATCATATGGTGGTGCAATAAGGAACACACTAGAAATAGTTTTTGTCAGTTTCTCTTCAGAAAGATACTTCAACAAAACGGAATCGCCCACAGAGTGTCCAACAATAATCACTTCACCACTTAGCTTGCTAAGGTCTTTTGAAATCTGAACTTTCCATGTTTCATAATCAGGTTTTTCCTCATTAGGCATCTTAGGATAAAGTACATCGTAATGGGTGCCGAGAGCATCTTGCAGATATCCTGCCAATTTTCCATCTTCTTCATATGCTCCATGACCTGCACCTTGAATGAATAATATGTGTTTTTGCATATGATCAACTCCCACTTATGTTTTCTTAAGTTTATCACATAGGACTGCTAAACAGGTGTATCTGTTAACGAACTAAAGACAAATAAAAAGTTATGGACAAAAACATTACCGCACTCTATCTTTTTTTTGTTTAGGTTTTTCGCTGATATACTATGTAATAGGATTTTCAGGAAGTTTTTTAGGTACTTTTTTTTATGAAATACCAAATAATCATTCAGCAAATTGGAGGTATAGTTTTAGTTTTAGTTTTAGTAGGCTTATTTTTAGCAGGAATTTTTTTTCTTCACTTATTTTCACCTTACATCTTTGACGTGACAGCAAAAAAACACCTTTGTTATCAATTACTTATTACTGAAGAAGCATTGCAGCTTGTACCAGTCACACATCCAAGTTGAATTTGATAAGTTCCTCCAGCTGCATTACCATATCGTTGATTCATTTGATTTTATGATGAACCTTGATTCATAATAAATAATTAAGGGAATAACAACAATAAGTACTTTAATTTATCTATGAAAAGGTGATTACATTGAAAAAGCGCCGTTTAATCATACGTTCTTGTATTCTTGCTTTAATAACTGTTGCTCTCGGTTATACTTTCTATTTTAGTTTCTCCGATGACTTTAGCTTGGCACAGACCGGGGATGCTTCTATTAATTTTGTGCTTGAAAATTTGGAAGGGGAACGAATCGAACTAGACGAATTAAGTGGTAAAGGAGTGTTTCTAAACTTTTGGGGAACTTTTTGTAAAGAATGTGTTGAAGAAATGCCTATAATGGATGAATTATACCAAGAGTACAAAGATAAGGACGTTGAACTCATTGCAATAAACGTTGATGAGTCAGAACTTGCTGTTAAAAGGTTTATAGAGCGGTTAGACGTATCTTTCCCCGTAGTTATTGATAAAGGATTGAATGTTACAAAAGCATACGGAATTAATCCCCTACCTACAACAGTTTTAATTGACAAGTCAGGAATATAGTTGATGTCTACACCGGAGGCTTGACAGAAGAAGTTACTAGAACCTTTATGGAAAAGATTAAACCTTGATTCTCAAGGTAGTGCTCCGCAAAAACTGAGAATAGGCTGGCTGAGTTCGGCATTGAACTAGACTTAAGTCAGCCAATTTTAGTTTCAATAACGCCGAATTTGGGAGGGTTCGCGGTTTAATTGGTGCTCCTTGATTATTGATAGTTCCCATTAAAATTCATAAATGTCTACATGTCTACATTTAACCTAAAGGTACAAATATACTTATATTTTTTTTACTACATTTAGAAATATCTACTGATTATATCAATTAACTGTTGTTCAGTAACTTCTCCCATAATTATGTCATCTACCTCAAAGTTCCTATCTATCACTATCGTCGCGGGAAACTCAGTAACATTATATTGTTCTCCTACCTTATTGTCTTTATCTAATAAGATTGGTAAAGATATGTTTTGTTCATCAACAAATTTATGAACATTTTCTACATTATACTCAAACATAGTTCTATTAACCGTAATTACAGAGATACCATCATTAATATAAGTATCATTTATTTTCATTAAGGCAGGCATTTCTTCAATGCAAGGCTCGCACCACGAAGCCCAAAAATTAAGAAAAATTAAGTCACCTTTATAATCACTCAATGATACATTTTCATCCTCTAATGTTTCGAGAGTAAAATCAATTTCTTTAAGTGAATATGATTCAAAGTTATAAATTGTAATCCCAATAAGAACAATGGATAGCACAACCGCTACCAAAGTCAACACTTTTTTTAATATACATATTTAAATCCCTCAGTTTTTTTTATGTTTCTTTATTAGTCTTCAAGATATTTGGTGAAAGCTTATATTGTTTTCGTTCCCAAGAAAGATAAGGCACTAGTATAATGCTTTATTTGTTGTTCACTTAGTGACGTGTCATATGCTTTTAAAACGAACCTATTTCTTGAACATGAATCCTAACACTAATGACATACTAACTAATCCTATGGAAATAAAAATTACAACCATTGATATTTTCGAAAGGTTTTTCCCATCTAGAAGCGTTTTTATAACAGCAAAGACGCCAATACCAGAAAAAAGAAAGAAGATATAAGATAATTCAAAGGGAGAGAGCAAAAATCCTAAAATCAAAATGCTGTGGTTAGTAATATCTGAATAATAAACTTCACTTTATTTGACATAATAACTTCACTCCTTAAAGTAAAGGACCCTTTTATTTCCATTATAACATCAGTTTTGTTCGTAAAGGAGAATTGTTGGGTTCTTCTAAATCTTCTCATATGTCCATAAAATGAACGATCATCTATTGTATAACCCCATATTAATCAAAAAAAGAGCAATTTGTGTGTTATTTAAGAATAGCAGCCCAGGCAAATAGGGAGTGGTGAGAAAGCAGATAACAACTGGAAATTACATCGGACAGCAACAGAATTCAAACCGCAAAAAGAATCCATATCCAAGAGCGGAAATGGATTCAATCCCCGGGAAGCGACACATTAAAAGTGCAACCATCTCTCTTTTTTTAGGCAGCGGCGATCAATACCTTTTGAGTAGTGTGTTCCTCTTTAATCCGCCTTTCAATCTTTATCTGTAATAGATCAATTAACTGAAAAAGAGCGCCTTAGTGAAGTCTATGCAACGACCAATCCATTCTGTAGCAAGAGATAAATTGATCAATAGAAATTTGGCTATTATCCATTTTATTAGATTTATAGGGCTTCGCCCTAAAGAAGTTTCTTCTATTAATATACGCATAGTTAATTTAGTCCAGTCCACCATCGACTTTAAGCTAAATGGCCAACAGACAATATATAAATTGTCAGACGAACACATCCAACACATCCGCGATTATTTAAAGGATATCGATCAACATAAAAAGCCAAGATGGCGTTCACATGATCCTTTATTTATGTCCTTTAACAATCGGAGCAATGAATACCAATATGATTATGTATCCGAACAACCTAAACGATTATCCGTACGAGGGATACAAGAAATGATAAAGGACGAAGTACAGCTGGCAGGTCTTCGAAAACTTTCTGCAAAACATTTACGGAACAGTTGCATCATGGGACATATACTGAATGGCCAGCACGATAAAGAGATCCAAAACTATTTTCATTTAACGCATCCCTTTTCTTTACACCGATATAAACAGTACAAAGAATCGACAAGGTCACCGTCGTCGTGAAGGGAAGAAATGGATTTACACCTATTATTTTAATCCTGAACCATTTACGGACGAGCAAGTCAAAGAGATAGAAACCGCAGAACAAAGCCAATCTATGAGCTTCCGATTTTCGGAAGCTCATCACAATTATTTAGCTGAGAAACATTCTGTTTCTGTATCAACCATCCGACGTAATATAATGAGATTAATAGAAACCAAACAAGTAGTGAAAGTGTATCGTAGAAATCCAAAAGGAAATAGTCTAGGGAAACCCATCTATCTCTTTACACATCATCCTAATTTTAATTTAGTGATAAATTGCAGACTTAATTAAAGTCATTCTCACCATAGAAAAACTTTTCAGCCATCCGGCATATCGTGAGGCATATCGAGAAATGACTTAGCCCAACTTCTACCAACTTCACCTAGCTTCATACCCTGCTACTGCCTCACAGAGCATGTAGGAGTATTAATGGAACTGTTTCAGAGAAACGTGGTTCTCGTCATTCCAGTTCTCAAGTGATAAGTTAGATTCAATCTTAATTGAATCCTCTCATTTCTTACCGACGGTAATTATAGAGAAATCACACCATAAAAAGATAGCATATCCACAAGAAAAAACCTTGGCCCAAATTCTATCTTTCTAATGGATGATGCCCCCGAAATATGTCGAATACTGTTAAGTTTTCAATTTTTTTTATA
>BAXO01000107.1 GCA_001310555.1 Bacillus sp. JCM 19058 | reverse complement strand
CAGAGATTCCAGCAAGGGCATTAGCTGTTTTTCGGAATTTCAAAACTTCAGTCCCTTCAATTGAGTTTGTCCATAACCTCATTCAAAATTTGTTTCTAAAAGGAGAAAATCCAAATGAAGAAGCTTTTTATAGAAATTTGGCTACTCACTTTCATTTAGATTCCGAATTATTTGTAAATAACATGTATAAGGAATACTTTCAGCAACAAGCGCGATATGATTTTGCTTTAGCTAAACAACTAAAAGCCGATGCATTTCCAAGACTCTATCTACAAACGTCTAACACGTATTTTCATTTAATTTCCAAAGGGTACTCTGATTATAACAATATCGCTTTCATTTTAAATAAAATAACTGTCGATAAGTAAGTCCCATTTTGCTTAATGATCCAATAATATTTAACCCCTTTTCTGTTTTGTTTTCTAGGAGGCATAACATACGTTCCCAGTCTCAAAAATTTTCGAAACTGGGAACTTTTTAAAATAAAATAACCTCAAACCCTAGTAAAATAGGTTTTAAAACTCATCTTAAAAACAAAATGTCTTCTGCATTTTTTAATTTATGAGGTAATAAATTGAAATGCTTGCGTTGGATCAAGCTTCCGACTAGAACCTTGATTACAAAAATATAATACATTGCTTGCGGTTATAAGCGAATATTTACGGGTATTGCTAGTGAAGTGATATCTTCTATTCCGATTCTTTCAACTCATCCGGAATCTCCAAATCTAAAGGTTCATTAATATTATTAAATGTAATCTCGACTTCTGAAGATAATTCTTCATCGTTATATTGGACGTACTGTATCAGATGAAAACGCTCCAGAGCAAGGGGCTCTTTTTGAAGCTTTATGCTCAGTTTCAAGTGCTGATCTAGTTCTTCGAAACGAGGGTCAAGAAATGCTGAAAATGCATCAAATGCTTCCCCCTCGTATGCGAGTTCGAAGCCATCGCTACTTTCCTCAAAATCTTCTTCAATGTTGTTCAGTAATTCTAAATCTATTGCTTCTAGCATTTTTCCATAGGAAAAGAACGATGGCCATTGTGTTAAAGAGATTAGACCGTCCGGTGCATAAGCATCCTCACTTGTGAAGTATGCAATTTCATCCACTGGTTCACGCTCATCACCAGCGTACCCTGTGTACTGATCACGTCTAATATCGCGCTCATCGTCAACCTTGGAAGCAACAATAAAGTCAGGTTCTGTCTCCTCAGCAGACATTCTTCGTTGCGAAAATTCCGCTTCATATGTAGTAACATCATGAACATTATCAAGTGTCTGCTGAATAATCTCTTCTTTGGTAAAGAATTCGAACTGCAAGCGCTCAAAAGAAGAAGTGAAAGTGGGCAAATGAACATTGTTGTTTTAAAACTTATCGGTAAGCCCCTCACTGTTTGAAATTCCATGGACCATCCTCCAATTTGAAATGATAAAATCTATTCTAGCATAAAAGAATGATAGACTAAATAAAATAAGCAGGTATGGGCGGTTCCCGTACCTGCATTGCATATGAATAATTTTTCTTGAACAGCTCGCCTTTCACCAGACGGCTATACTCCATCTGCCTTGGCTCTGTACACCTGCTAGCCTCCCCTCTTCGTCTCTAATAATGATCTGTCCTCTACCAAACATACTAGAATCGACTGCGCGCTCGACCACATGACCTCTACGGCTCAACGCTTGCGCTATGTGGTCAGGGAACTGTGGCTCTACTTCGATTCGATTCTCTTTGATCCAGCGCCATCGCGGCGCATCAAGTGCAGCTTGTGGATTTAAGTGATAGTCGATCATGTTCATGACGACTTGGACATGGGCTTGTGGTTGAATCATTCCGCACATCACTCCAAACGGGCCGACCGGATGGTTTCCCTTCGTTAGAAATCCGGGAATAATCGTATGAAACGTCTTCTTGCCCCCAGCTAGTGCGTTATGATGGGAAGCATCGAGAGAAAAGCCCGTGCCCCTATTTTGTAAGCATATTCCCGTTCCCGGAACGACAACAGCTGAGCCAAAATCACCCGCATGACTTTGGATAAAAGAAACCATATTTCCTTCCCCATCCGCCGTAGCCAAATAGACTGTTTCTCCATGAATTGGCTCTCCCGACGTTGGCATGATTGCATTTTCCCCAATCAATTTTCTTCTTTCCTCCGCATACGCTTGTGCCAGCAATGCTTTTTCGCTTATCTTCATATATTGGGGATCGGTGATATAATCGAGCCCATCGATGTAGGCTAGTTTCACCGCCTCAATCTGTTTATGGAAAGAATCGACTGCATCATGGGCAGTAAAGTCATACCCTTTCAGAATATTTAAAGCAAGCAAAGCGACGAGCCCTTGCCCATTTGGAGGGATTTGCCAAACATCATAGCCGCGATAATTGGCATGTATAGGCTCCACCCATTCTGGTTGATAGCGTTTCAAATCGCCTTCATTCAGAAATCCTTTAAACTCTTTCATACAGCTGACAATTTTTTTTGCTAGATTTCCATTATAGAAGGAGCTTGCGTTTGTTTCTCCGATTTCCTTCAGCGTGTTTGCATGATCGTCAGATTTCCACAGTTCACCAATTCGCGGCGCTCGCCCTTCCGGCGCGTATACTCGAAACCACTCGGAAAATTCTTCGCCTTTTAATGGTTCCTTATACTCCTTGTACCGCAATTCCCAAAAGCGTCCAATTTCAGGCGACACCGGAAACCCTTGCTCCGCATATTCGATTGCTGGCGTTAGTACCTCCAGCAATGAAAGCTTGCCAAACCTTTCTGACAACACCGCCCACGAGGCTGGTGTCCCTGGAACCGTAATTGGCAAAACCCCTTGAGATGGCATATTCTCATGCCCCATCGCTTTCACTTTCTCAATGGATAGGGCTGCTGGTGCCGGGCCGCTTCCATTTAATCCGTGGAGTTTACCTTCTGCCCAAACAAGAGCAAAGGAATCGCCGCCGATACTGTTTGAATTCGGTTCAACGACCGTAAGTGCAGCAGCTGTGGCTATCGCTGCATCAATGGCGTTTCCTCCTTGCTGTAATATACGCAACCCAGCCTGGGCGGCCAATGGCTGAGTCGTCGCTACCATCCCGTTTTTAGCATGGACGGTCATTCTTTTCGATTGGTATGGATAAAGTAAATAGTCGGTTTTCATTTTTGTTTAAGCCACCTTATATTATCGAAATCGCTGCGGATTTGGATTTGGCCATGATTTCATCCGCCGTTACTTCCCGCTCTAATTGATCCGAAAGATAGATCCCTTCACTAATGAGCATCGTAAGCAAAGCAATTTCGGCAGTTGGTAGCAACGGCACACGCTCTTGTAGGGCAGCAATCCAGTGATGCTGGGAGGAATTATATGCATCCTCATTTTCGTACAAACGGTGTCGCCTAACATTCATTTGCCCCAAATCAGTCGTGCTGTCAAAATCGATATCAGCGATTGTCGTATGAAAGCTAAATTTGCTGTCCGGTGACTTATCTGAGTAAGGATGCAGCTGTATGCCACCGTTTGAGCCGAGAATGCTGGAGCCTTCTAATTTCCCTAAATGGACGGACCAAGCTTCGATAATATCAAGCGTCAAGCCACCTTCCATCCGAACAAAGCCAGTGCTAAATTCCTCCACATCGAAGCCGCTCTCCGCTCTTCTGCCAGCATCCATAGCCATTTCTTGATAGAGCTTGCCAGAAACCGTTTTTACTTTCGGCAAATCAAGCAAATAGAGAATTTGCGCTAAATGATAGACACCCATATCTAATAATGCGCCGCCTCCAGCACTTTCTTTCCGTGTGAACGCCTTCGTCCCATATCCGTCGACATACGGGCGCCCTCTCCTTCGGAATCCTGTCGAACGCGCATGATAAATGTTACCAAGTTGACCATCGTCAATTAAAGCGCGTGCCGCCTTTGTATCAAGACGGTACAACGACCCTAGCTGGATATGAAGCAGCCGATCATAGTCTTTTGCCGCTTCAACCATTGCTTGCCCGTCAAAATAAGTTCCTGCAATAGGCTTCTCACAATAGACATGCTTTCCCTTTTTTTAAGCTTTCGATCGTAAATGCTGAATGGAGGTTGTTGTGCAAACAAATATCAACGGCATCAATCTCTTCTCGTTCGAGCAAATCTCGAAAATCAGAAAATACATGCGGTACATCGTATTGTTCCGCTACCTTCCGGGCTTCTTCAACGTTAATATCACAAACGGCAATCACTTCCGCTCCTTCGATTTCTCGATAGATCTCCAGATGCGATTTGCCAATTAACCCGACACCAATAATTCCTAGCTTAATCGTTTTCATCTGTTCCATCCCCAGTCATTTTTTTAGCCATCGTAGCTTGATAAACTTCTTTTTAATGAAGCTAATGCCCACTCTACCTCGTTAAAAGGGCTTGTCGTTGTATAGTGCTCCACCGACCAGCATCCATTGTAGCCCGCTTGTTTTAAGGTCTCGATTTCGCAGGTTGCATTTGCCAAATCGGTCCGTTTTGGATCAAAGTGCACGTGAAACGCCCAAGGGGCGAGCCATTCATTCCCGTTGCCTTCTTCATCCAACTCCCAGCGGTTCATATGGAGCAGGACCCCATAGCTCGGATGGTTCACAGCCTCGGCAATTTTCTTCATTTCACTTGGAACCAATGAAGGTCCCATATGGTTTTCTGGTCCAATCACAAATCCATAGTCAGCGGCAATTTGGCAATATTCCTGATATCGTTTGACGATATGCTCAAATTGTTCGTCGTCCATAGTAAATGAATCATAGCCTCCTGTATCAATTCTGACCGTTTTTGCCCCTAGCAGCTTAGCTGCCTTCAAATGGGTAAGCGCATTTTTATACAGCTGTTCACGCTTATCAGGATCAGGGTCCCAAATGTGGGCGCCATCAATGGCAAAATTCACAAGAGTTAACTCTTCCTCATCCATGACATCCTTAATCTGCTGTAGATAAGCTTCATCAGGCAAAAAGCGCAACCCATCCTTATATTCGGTAATAAATCCATTCCATAAATCAACCGTATTCAGATGATATCGATATTTAACTGACTCCAAATAATGAAAAATATCCATTCTCCCTTGCTTGAGGAGATGAAAAAAATGAAAAGCCTGCTACTGCCATATTCATAGCCGTCCACCTTCTCCCGTTAAATGTTCAGTTCTACTGCCTTCCTTGTACAAGCCGACTCGTAGATTGCCTCAACTAGCTCTAGCGCCCGCAAGCCTTCCTCCAGAGTTGATTTGGGCTCATCGGCACCCCGAACACAATCAATGAAATGCTTAACCTCGTACGCATGCCCCCGCTGCAGCTCATCATCAGGCGAAGGAAATCCCCAGCCTTTCGTAGATACGACATGAGGCTTTTCTGTTGCTGCTTCTTCAACGGACTGTCCATACCCTGGATGGCTATGAACACGAAGCCCGCCAGCATCGTGGGTTGTGCTCACATACGCAGTCCCTTCCTTACCAAAGACCTCTAACCTGATGTCCATTCCTCCGGTAATGGCCCAGCTATTGACTAACTCCGCCATGCCTCCATTTTCAAATCGCACAATGACAAGTGCGGTATCTTCAGAACCATTTTTGCAATACTCACCCCATTTCAACACGTCTGTTTCTGCATACACTCGCTTTATTTTCGAACCCATGATCCATTCGAGCGTATAAAGGCCGTGAATACCCATATCAATTGCAGCGCCGCCTCCTGTTAGCTCAGCATCCCAAAACCATTCGCTATGAAACGGGCCATTATGGATTTCATTAGAGCGCAGCATGATGATCTCGCCGAGGCCACCTTGATCAATGATTTCCTTCGTTCGCATTAACGCCGGCTTGTATCTCATATTTTCACCATAGACAGCGACAATTCCTTTCTCTTTTGCTGCCGCAACGATTGCTTTTCCTTCTTTTGTATTCCTCGCCAATGGCTTTTCAATTAAAAATGGCTTGTTCGCTTCAATGCAAGCCATCGCCACATCAAAGTGCAAATAGTTAGGCACAGTAATGTCGACGCAATCAATTTCCGGGTCGAGAATTAACTGGCGCCAGTCATCGGTCCATTTACTGACACCGAATGCTTCCGCCGTTTCTTTTGCCTTTTCCACTTCGCGAGAAGCAAACATGCCAATAGGAATACCGAACATTTGATACCCCTTGGCATGGGCTTTTCCCATAAACCCCGTTCCAATAATCCCTACATTGATTTCGTGCTGCTGTTTATTCATTATATGGCACCTCTTTCAATTTTTATTATCCTTTTGTTCCTGACACGACAATTCCCTGAATAAAGTATTTTTGAAAAAAAAGAAAAACAGGAGCAATGGTGGCAATACAGCCATTAAGGAGGCAGCCATTAATAAATTCCACGGTGTTGCGCTATACATGCTCGTGAAATTGGCTAAGCCTAACGTAAGCGGATATTTTGTCGAGCTGTTCAAGTAAATTAACGGCCCCAACAAATCATTCCAACGATACATGAACTCAAGAATGGCCGCTGTCGTCATTGCTGGTACGGATAGCGGCAGAATGATCCGAAAATAGAGCACAAATGAACCACCGCCATCGATCTTAACAGCGTCATCTAATTCCTTAGGCAGCCCTAGATAGAATTGTCGCAGCAAAAAGATTAAGAAAGCGCTTGCTCCAAACGATGGGATGACTAATGCAAGTAGCTATTAAGCCAGCCCAGTTCATTGAAAATCAAATACTGAGGAATCATGACCACTTGCGTGGAATCATCATTGTGGCAAGTACGATGACAAAGAAAATATTCCTCCCCCGCGCTCTTAGCCTAGCAAAAGCAAAGGCAACGAGCGTTGATGTAAACACAGTTGCTGTCACGGTCACAATTGTATACCACGAGGTGTTCCAAAGGTAGCGGCCAAAAGGAACCGTGTCAAACACCTCGAAAAAATTGTTCCATTGCAATGGCCATGGGAACCAGTTCATCGGCGTCTGGTGGACTTGTCCCAAAGTTTTTAACGACGTCGTTAGCATCCAGAGCACGGGAAACGCGAATAAACAGAAGCATACAATTAATAATGCATAGGTGACGATACGGCCAAATGGGCTGACATCACCGGGCCGGTAAAGCTTTGTAAACCATCTTTCTGGCAAGAACATGGCTCTCTCCCTCCCATCAGTTTATTTTTCATATTCGTAGTGGACTTTCTTGCGTGATAGCCACAGCGTTAGCATCGTAAAAGAGAAAATAATGAGAAAGAGAATCCATGCTTGCGCAGATGCATAGCCCATTCGAAATTGGCTAAAGGCCGTGTCAAATAAATACAGCACATAAAAGTAAGATCCCCACTCTGGACCGCCCGAAGTAATGACGTACGCCTCCGTAAAGATTTGAAAGGATGAGATGATTGACATAATCGTGTTAAATAAAATGACAGGCGATATCAATGGTACGGTAATCGAAAAAAACCGACGAATGCCGCTTGCGCCATCAATGGCTGCCGCTTCGTATAATTCATCTGGCAAGCTTTGCAAGCTCGCTAAGAAAATTATCATTGTGCTGCCAAGCGCGGTAAAACGCATAAGGACGAATGAAGGGATGACCCAATCAGTACGTGTAAACCAGCCCGGCCCTCGTATACCAAACCAATCATAAATGAGCGTATTAACGACCCCAAAATCCGGGTTAAGCAGCCATGCCCATAGAAAAGCAACCGACACACCAGAGATCACACTAGGGGCATAGTAGAATGTCCGAAAAAAAGCTTGGCCCTTTACTTTTTGATTAAGGAGCACGGCCAAGAATAAGCTGACAATAATCGTAAAGGGTACGCCAAGCAATACAAACAGCCCGGTTACTTTCAACGATTGGTAAAATAAATTATCTTGAAATAACCGTATGTAATTGGAGAGCCCGAGCCATTGAGGGAGATCAATCACATTGTAATTCGTAAAGCTGAGGATTAAAGAAGCAATAATTGGTCCACCGATAAATAGCACAAACCCAATGAGCCAAGGCGAGATAAACAAATAAAAATCACGTTCTTCCTTGCGTTGCTCTCTCGAAAGCCTACCTTTTTTTGCGATTTGTTAGAGCGGCTGCAGCGCGCTTTGTTTTGGCCATTCCGATCCTCCCTAACGAATAGGAAGCCAGCTTGGCTCCCTATTCAAATATTCTTTCAATTACTCATTTAAATTGCGTAGGTTTTGATCCATTTCCTCGAGCGCCTCATCGATCTCTTTATTGTCGTTATAGACGGCATTAATTGACTGAAACATCACGTTACGGATATTAGAAAACCCCGAAATAAGATGATTATCCGCTCCCCGGCCATACAGCCGTGCTCCCTCAATCGCCTCACTTATTTGCTCTACTGTCATATCAATATTTTCATAGCTGGCAATCGATTCATAATACTCTTCGTATAAATGTTCATATACCGGGGGATTGTTCAGGTCAACCATCTGCTGGTAGCCACCCCCTTCTGGATCGGTAATAAACTTAATAAATTCCCACGCCTCATCCGGGTGGTCAGAGTCTTGTCCGATCGTCCAAGGGTCAACATACATCGGAACTTGGCGACCTTCGTCCACATAAGGCATAGCAGCAAACCCCCAATTAAAGTCTGCAGGCAAATAGGACATGATTCCCCATCCGCCATTTATCGTCATCGCTACTCTCCCTGATAAGAACGGATCACTAATCTGTTCCATGGCATCGACCTGTGTCGGGCTAGGAGAAACACGATGAGTATAAATCAGGTCATAATTGGCTTCGACGGATTCCTTATTTTTAGGATTGGCTACCGCCTGGGGTTCCCCCATTACTCCTGTTTGATAGCTTCCTCTGTAAAATAATCGCCACCAAACAACCATGAAAACCGATTCGGCGTTTCGGGATTATGAAGCCCATAAATGGCTCATTCGGATTATCAATATTTTCTGTCAAGGAGATCGCCTTCTCAACAAGCGAATTCCATTCCCAATTCGTATCCTCCCAATCCGTCGTTGGATAGTCTACTCCGGCCTCATCAAAAATGTCCTTATTGTAAAAAAGGTATGTTCCCATGTTCAACATTGGAATCCCGTAGGAACGACCATCCACCGAATACAGTTCCATCAACTCTTGTGGAATGCCTTCCAAAAAATCAATATCTTGTTCGATATACCCGGTTAAATCAAGTAGTGCATCTCGTTGCTGATACGTCCCAAACCCTGAGCGAGACCAGTTTGGCGACCATACATCCGGTGCGTTGCCTCCAGCCAGCATCGTCGAGAGGCGTTGATCCATTTCGTCCTGTGGTATCGTAACGAGCTCGATCGTAATATGCTCGTTCTCTGCTTCAAACTCCTCAATCATTTGTGTATACCAGCCATCTCTTACAGAGCTTGTGGTCACAAGCCACGTCAGTTCGACATCTCCATCACCACTGCTGCTAGAGTTACAGGCTGCAAGAAATAAGCTGATTAAAAGAATGCAAACCGCCCCTATTTTCTTGTGCTTCATCATTGCTGCTGCCCCCTTTACAATTGCTAGATCAATTGAATTAATAACATTGTATAGAACCGAAGGCTCAATTTCTTATAGAAAATTTGCAAATTGTTTTGTTATTTTGACTTTTGCCAAGTGAAAGAAAATCGTTCATAGACACGGCTTCTCTTCATTTGTATAATAATTTCAATTCAGATAACTCAAACTTCAGGAGGGGATCTACTTGATTTTGGATTATAAACGCTTGCAAACACGACAAGACTTAGTCACGATCGATATGAAAGTAGACCAGAACAGTAATGATTGGAAAATGGTTTGGGAATGGCACGAGCAGGTTGAAATCCTTTATATTTTAGATGGTACAGGCGAATGCTGTATCGGGGATGACACCTACTCATTTAAACAGGGGGATCTGATCATCATTGGCCCTCACAAATTACATAAAACACGTCTTATTGACCGCAACGGCTTCAAAGCACTTGTTCTCCTCTTCAGCGTCGACATGGAGAGGAGCTTCCCCCAGCTTGAGGAAATGGATGTGCTTGATTTTATTAAGGTCAATTACGCTGATTTTACCCCTTTGCTAACAATGGACAGCAAGGAGAAACAGCGTATCGAGTTCCTATTAGGCTGCATGCTAAAGGAATTCCGTCGCTCGGTTGGCGGAACCATCAACTACTTAATTTCCTTATTACATATCCTCATGATCGAAATTGAGCGTATCCATAATAAACGGAAACGGTTTAAATTATCGGATCAGCTTACACAAATCAACCTCCCCCGTAATGTTGTTAATGTTATCGGACACATTAACCAACATTTTAAAGACGATTTAAGTTTGTCATCACTCTCAACTAGGTACCGAGTCAACGCCTCTTACCTCAGCCGGGAATTCAAACGAAACACAGACTTAACGATTATTGAATTTCTTAACTCAAGGCGAATCCATTATGCCAGAACCCTCCTTGCCAAATCTGACTTCACGATAACGGAAGTGGCTTTAGAATCAGGCTATAATAACATTCCTTACTTTACATCTGTGTTCAAAAATTTTGTCGGTATGACACCAAAACAGTTCAAAAAAAAGAGTCAAAAGCGAGCCTGTTCTCCACGGTTCAGTAAAAAAACCAAGAACAGCCTACTCCATGTATGCCGTTCTTGGTTTCAAATTAGCGCAGCGGGATCAACAAATACATGCAAACAAGGATGGAGCTGTAGGACAGACGCCGGGACCTCTTCTGTAATCGGACCAAATAACGCTCGTTTGACCACGTTCGCTTTTTCTTTTCCCGTTGCGAGCAAAACAATTTTTCTCGCCATCATAATGGAGCGTAACCCCATTGTCATTCCTTGCCGGGGGACCTTTTCTATTCCGCCAAAATGACTGGCTTTATCCTTTCTCGTTTCCGTATCAATAGAAACTACGTGAGTCATTGTACCGAATGGCGTTCCTGGCTCATTAAAGCCGATATGGCCATTCAAGCCAATCCCTAAATATTGGAGATCAATACCTCCGCGATCTTCAACGGTTTGATCAAATAATTCTACATCCTCAA
This sequence comes from Bacillus sp. JCM 19058, assembly GCA_001310555.1. The sequence continues at coordinate 6,664 of BAXO01000107.1, read as the reverse complement.
TGCTACGCAAAAATAATACTTGTCCCTCATCAAGCTGCAGTGGAGTCAGCACCTGCTTATCCATTCTGCCATAACAGCTGCTCTCATCCGAGTCACTGAGACCCACGTATTCGTCCACATTGACAGTTGACATCTTCCCAACCTCAACAGAACCTTTCTTAACCCTTTTGACAATTTCCTCATGCAGAGGAACGGTTGTATTTCCTGTCGCAAATCCAATGACCGAATCCGGCTTCTTTTTTTAATTGGTCAATTGCCATTTGTGCACTCGATTGATAAAGTTCATGTACGTTCATCTGATGGATTTTCATCAGTGTCCCCCTTCGTGGTTCCACGCAATACTGGCTGCTCCCAGCACACCGATATCATTCGCGTTCAACGTGGTCACACTAATTTTTTTTCAACGCTTTTGCCGCCACTGGCAGCGTATGTTTTGCAACATACATAGTTATTTTTTTCAATCACTTTAGGATCGTTAAATACACCTCCACCGAATACAATTTGCGACGGATTAAACAGGTTCACCACATTTGCTGTCGCCATTCCTAACCCCTTAATAGCCTGAGTGGTAATAAGCTGTGCAAGCCTGTCCCCCTGTTCTGAAGCTTTGAAAATACGGCTTGAGTGGAGGCATGTCCCTTTATGCAAAATTGATTCTGGATACGCTCCCAAGCCTGCCACTGCTTGTTCAATCATTCCCCCGCCCGAGCTCGCTTTCTCTAGATAGCCATCTCCATAAGGGAATTTCAATTCCTCGCCAAAAAAAACATATGGCCAAGCTCCCCTGCATAATTTGTCGCCCCTCTCACTAGCACACGATTTGAAATCAATCCCATCGCGATTCCTGTGCCGACATTAATGTAGATGAAATCGCCTACGCACTGACCAACGCCCCACTGCATTTCAGCTAACGCCGCTGCGTTAACATCATTATCAAGAAAGACCGGCACCCTTAGTTGGTTGGAAATCACTCTCGCTAATGGAACAGGCTGACGAATGGGAAGATTAAGCGCACTTCTCCAAATACCTTGGTCTGGATCGACATGCCCAACCAAGCCAATCCCAGCTGCCCTTACCTTTTTTTGGACCTAAATCAGCTATGTATTGTACGACAGACTCCGTAATCATACGGACTACTGTATCCTGTGAACGTTTGTCCATTTTATAGGATTGTTTGTTAAGTAATTCACCTTTGGCAGAAACTACGCCAATTTTTATTGCGGTTCCACCGATATCAATGCCGAGCGCGACTTCATTAAAGTTGTTATTCACGTTTGCCTCTCCATTTAGCGTCTGACGTTACTTGCTCTCTAACTAATAAAAGTATATAAAGATCGCCTCTAAAAAAACTAACGTTATTGTGACTGTTTCTTTCACTATTTTTCCAAAAAAGAAATTAGAGAAGGATGAATGTTTATATTTCGGGAAGGGAGACACACGAAATACAAATCTAGCTTGCGGGGAAAAAAGTCGGCTCAGCACAGAGGATAAACAGGCGTTTTCACGAAGAAGGAGAAGAGCAGTTGAAAACGGTAAGAAAAAACGGGGCTGATGTTGATTTAGAATAAAGTTAAACTGTTTGTAATAGAGTCGCACCGTTCAAAATGATCTTTATAGAACTAAAGTATAGTTTCGAATTTATGAGGATAACTGTATTTTAATTTTTGTTTTTCTCATGAATGTGTGATGGCATAATAAGATGTTATTATATTTATGATTGGAAAATTCTCTGAAAGGAGTTCTTTTCGTGAACTTAAGTGAGATTGCTAATCTTTTGTTAGTTAAAAATACAGTAGGAAATCTAGAAATTGAAATTACAGGTCTACAAATGGATTCCAGAAAAGTGGAAAAAGGTAACCTTTTTGTATGCGTACCAGCAATAAAAGGATTTCTGCAAGACCGACATCTTTTTGTAAAGGATGCAATAAATAATGGAGCAGTAGCACTTATTGTTGAACAAGATGTAGATGTCGATATTCCAAAGATAATTGTTAAAGACGCTCGTTATGCAATGGCTATAATCGCATCACACTTTTATTCTTATCCTTCAAATGAAATGAGCCTAATTGGTATAACAGGGACCAATGGTAAAACGACCACCTCCTATATCCTAGAAAAAAATTTTGGAGGAGAGTGGTAATAATCCTGGTTTAATGGGGAATATTGGTGTGAAAATTAATGGGGAAATGTTTAGTACCGATATTAATACACAAGAGCCACCAAGTTTACAAAAAAACCTCCGTAGAATGAGGGATTATAATACGAATTATTGTGTGATGGAGGTATCCTCTCAAGGTTTAGATATGAAAAGGGTGTTAGGATGTGACTTTAATATAGCCATATTTACAAACCTTACACAGGATCATTTAGATTATCATCAAACTTTTGAAGAATATCGAAATGCCAAAGGGATGCTGTTTTCAAGGTTGGGGAGTGACCTCAGTGCAAACAATAACAAATATGCAATCTTAAATGCTGATGATCCCAATATTGGATTTTTCAAAAAAATCTCGTCAGGTGAAGTTATTACCTATGGAATTCAAAATAATACTGATGTTGCAGCGACAAATATTAGAATGACTTCTCAAGGAATTCAATATATCTTGAATTCTTTTAAAGGAACTATAGAGATAAATCTTCATCTTGTCGGAAAATTTAATATTTATAACTCTTTAGCAGCAATTGCAGCAGCCTTAGTTGAGGGTATTTCATTAAAACAAATTCAACAGAGCATCTCAAAACTTAAAAGTATTAGTGGGAGAATGGAAATTGTAGATAATGAACAAGAATTATTAGTATTAGTTGATTATGCTCATACTCCTGATGCATTAGAAAATGCATTAAAATCAATTAAAGAATTTTCTTCGGGAAAAATTTTAACTGTTTTTGGTTGTGGTGGAGATAGAGATAAAGGTAAGAGATCTCTTATGGGGGAAATTGCTAGTAAATATAGTGATTTAATTTTTATTACATCTGATAATCCAAGGAATGAAGACCCTAAAGCTATTATCGACGATATTGAAAAGGGTATTAACATGATCAATAAGGTCAATTATGAATGTATTGTTAATAGAGAGAAAGCAATCAAAGAGGCAATTAGAATAGCTAAACCCGGTGATATCATCCTCATAGCAGGTAAAGGACATGAAACTTATCAACAATTTAAAGATAAAACTATTCATTTTGATGATCGAGAAGTTGCAAAAAAAAGCATTAAACGAAATACAAAACAATTAATGTTGCATGTATTTGTTATAAGTGAAAAGTTTTATCTTATTACAAAATAGGGGCATATTAGTAAAGCAATAAATGCAACTTTTTTATAAAAAATGTTAGATTAATTAATAAGAGCCTCTATTATAACTGAGATTAATAGACTGTCACTAAACAATTTTGTATAACGATAGTTACTTTTTTCCAAGTATCCTTTTCTAATATTGCTACTGTGGAGGCCAGAGCCGAAGAGTAACCTCCAACTAAAAATATCCATAGTGTTCATAGCAAATATGGAAATAAATCTATTGGAGGGATACAAGTGCATATTAGAAATTCAGCGAAAGCTATTATTATTAGTGGAGAAAAGGTTTTATTAACAAAAAACCAAGATAATGATGGCTATTTTTACCTTTTCCCTGGTGGGGGACAAGAACACGGTGAAACAATTCATCAAACACTAAAACGAGAGTGTATTGAAGAAATTGGACAACAAGCGGAAATCGGAGAACTTCTTCATATTCGAGAGTATATAGGAAAAAATCACGAACACTCGTCATTCGATTTTGATGTTCACCAAGTTGAATATTATTTTACTTGCAAAATAGTAAGTGAAACAAATAATTATAAAAAGCCTTCTAATCCTGATCGTCATCAGGTTGGGATTGCGTGGATACCTATTCATGATTTACTCCATTACAGAATATATCCTAAAGAGATAAGGAAGTATATTATTAAGTATTTTAAAAATGTGAAATCTCCAGTTTATTTAGGGGATATTAATTGATATCTTGTTTAACTTCCGTTCCATCAATTGGTATTCCGGACTTTTACCCAACAAGAACAGAAGAGGATGAATATTTGCAAAATCACAAACTGAGTCTATCATTTAATTATTCATCCGATAGTCAAATTTTAATAAATAGTCACAGTTGGAGGTAATATTTAATGGAACTAAACGTTGTACTTGTACACAGCCCCTTAGTCGGACCGAGCACCTGGCAGCGGTATCACGCGAACTTCGAAAGCGAGAAATCAGAACCATTGTGCCTACCTCCCTAATATCAGTGACACGAGCACCCCGTTCTGGGCACAGTATGCTCAGGAAGTGGCACAGAGGTTAGACGCGGTACCAAACAATAACCCGATGGTACTGGTTGGTCATAGCGGAGCAGGTCCTTACTGCCTGCGATTCACTCTTGCAGCCCTCATCCGGTCGCAGCTCATGTCTATGTAGACGCAGGCCTGCCGCACGGCGGAAAGAGCCGGCTTGAAGAGATGGAAGCAAGTTCGCCTGCGTTGGCATCGTCGCTGCGCAGCCACTTGAAAGCAGGAGGGCTCTATCCGGAGTGGACCGACAAGGACCTGTATGAGATCGTTCCAGAAGGCGTTCGTCAAAATGTACTTGCGGAACTCCGACCAATGGGTCTTCCCTTCTTTGAGGAATCTATGCCTTACTATCCTAATTGGCCTGCTGCACCGTGCGGATACATCAAACTTAGCCAAGCATATGCTAGCCCCGCTGAGAAAGCACAGAGGAATGATTGGGAATACTATGAATTTGATGCAGGCCACTTTCATATGCTAGTAGAACCGAAAGCCGTCACGGATGCACTTGTTAACCTCATTAGATCGCTATGCCCCCGATAGCAGCAAAAGAATATCCCAATATTAAAAAACCAATCTAATATTGGAGATTTCTTATCCCCTATTAAGTAGACACAAAAAAAAGGCTACCTATAGAAACACAACTAAAGATAGCGTGGAGACGAGAAAATAATGAGTAACAAGATTTTTATTATAGAAATCCCCTTAAACTTGTAGGTAAAAGTTGAGTTATTGAATAACGTCACTATCTATATAGAAGTCAATATTATCATTTTCGTCAATAGAATTTATGAATATTTTAACTTTACCACCTGAGCCTCTGCCAAAGTAACCAACTATAGTTTCACTGTTTCCTTTAAATTCGATTTGCATAGAACCTCTATTAAAGTCATCACTGGAAGTTTCACGGATGTCAATATCATATTCAAGTGTTCCATTTGCTTTGACAACAGGAAGCTTTATATCTGATTTTATATCAGTATGTGTAATGGTGAATGAGTCTATCTCTGTCTCGGTTTTATTCTCTATTTTAAGAGAAATTATATTGGGACTGTTGCCGAAAAACAAATTTAAAAACAAGGAATAAAAGAAAACTAAAAATATAACTAAGGAGAGTAACATAACAATGGATGACCACATTAAGATTCTTCTATTCATGAATTCTCCCCTCGTTAATATTATATATATAGTGGATTCTTAGTTTATACATGGAGAGACCATTTGTATTTGATAGAATACAAATCCATCTTCATGAGCCATATCACCGGATGCATATAAGCAAGTTGTCTACCTACTTTGTTGTTATATAAGTCCATAGTTAGCATTGCCCCCTGGCTCCTCCTAACGCTAATATACCAAATATAAGCAAATTAATAAATGCTGAATATTCGTTCGTTAATTTTAAAACTAATCAAACCGATACTATTTCAAAAGGGTTAGATATAGATACAGCAAGTAGTGGAGCAACTACTACCTCATACCATATTGGGTGGAGAGGTTGTCCTTTTAAATCTCTAACTTTAGTTTAAAATGCTCCATACTCTCAAATTCTTTGAGATAGAGTAATTCAGATTTGACTAAGCCAAAGAAATTCTTCAAAACGGCGTTATCTAAAGCGCCCGTTAGTGCAATAAGGAACGAGCTTCTATTAGCTGATTTAATTGATTCCCTCTGGGTCCCCTTACTTTAACTCATAGTGTAATTCAGCAAATTGCTTACAATGCTTTACATCTAACAGTTTCAACTCATTCTCTATCTCACTCGGTAAGAATAGTGGAATCCCGCGTCCCATGATGGTTGGGGCGATCTGAATATAAAATTCATCAACAAGCCTTTCTTGAAGAAGAGGGTAAAGAACCTCTCCACCACCGACAATCCATATCCGTTTCCCATCTTCCTCTTTTAATGACTTTGTAAAATTGACAATATCGTCATTAACGTATTCGACATTATTATCAGAACCAGTTAATGAACGAGAAAACACATAACACTCCCTACCCTTATTATATGGAAAGCCATCATCAGATAGATTAAGCATGATTTGCTCATAAGTTTTTCTGCCCATTATAACAATATCAATAGTAGAAAAGAACTCCGTATGATCAATTTCTTCTTCACCTTCTGTACCTAATAACCAATCTAATGAATGATTATCTCGTGCAATGTAGCCATCCACACTTATTGCTCCGTAAAAAACTAGCTTCGTTCGAACGTCATTCATTGTACGACCTCCTTTATCAGTTTCTAATTTTTCCGCTAAATCCATGGACACATCGCATTTTTCGCGATAACTTAACTATACAGAATTATTCTTGACAACCTTTGTCATATTTTATTAAATAAA
>BAXO01000106.1 GCA_001310555.1 Bacillus sp. JCM 19058 | reverse complement strand
CAAATGATCTTGCTCGGATTATACACTCAATCATTGAATGATGAAATTGATTCATTTATAGGCCTTCCAAAAAACTGACCAGAACCTGAGTAAATTCTTTCGGTTTTTCGTAATGGATATCATGGCTAGGAGTGTCAATATCAATCCTTTTTCCATTTTCTAATAGACTAACGACTCGCTCAGCGTCTTCGTCTGATAAGGCTGCTACTAATAATGCACCGTCATAAGAAGTATTGTCTTTTAAGAACGCAGTTGGGCTCTTAATTTTAGACAATACGTCTGTCTGATTATAACCTTCAAACCATGAATGATCGTAAAATGTTTCTCCGAATCTTCTATCATAAGGGTATGTGTCAGCTTCAAATATTCTATTGATTTGAGGAGGTAAATATGCTAAGTGTACCGGTTTATCCGGGTGTTTTTCTTTATACGCTATTGCATCCTTTGAAAACTTTTTCCAAAGAAAATCACCAAACAACTTTTTCCAGTAACTGTTTTTCAATTGGTAAGTAAAGAAATCGTTAATTTCATCTTGTCCCTTAAAATCTTGATATAATTGAAATCCGTATACCCAAACATAAGTGTTTTCCCGTCTATCGAGTTCAGTTGAGAAGAAGGGTGAGTCTTCGATCACTGTCCCTAATACTAAGTCAGGTGAATGTGCTGCCATCCATGCTGCAATCATTCCACCAGATGAATGGCCAGAGACGACTGTTTTTTTCTCCTATTTTACTTTCAATAAATTCCGCAAAATCTTCAGCCATGGCTTTAGCGGAATATTTCTCAGGATTCTTATCAGACTTCCCATGTCCGTGACAATCTACAGCATAAATATGGTAATAGTCTGATAGCCCAGGCAATACTTTCGCATAGTCTTCCCAAGTCATCCCTTGGCCATGAATGAATAAAAGTGGTGTTTTCCCATTGCTTGGACCTTCCCCATAATTTAATACTGTGCCATCTCTTAGTGTGATTTGTTTTTCAGTAAAGCCTTTTTTGTACATGATATTTAATGGTTTCTCAATATAAGTAATATTTGTATAAAAGTAAGAGCCTACTAACAACACTATTACGAGTAATAAAGAACTAATGATGAGCATTTCCTTATTCCCTTCATACATAGATATTCTGGCTAAAAGCAAACCCAATTCAATAGTATTTATATCACTATAACAATTTTTGAGATGTGTTGCTTTGTTTTATCACAATTCTTCCTAGTATCTTATGGCAGCAGCTCTATTGCTTCAGATATCTCGATCTATGAAAGGCCTTGTCGGACGTTATTCATATGATTATTCCGAATTCCACTTAGAGAGTATAATGATGAGTTAGAAGAGGGAAGCAAACGCCCCTCAGTGTTTTCGCACGAGAGGCGCGCTCGTTGTTATTCATTTTTAATTGACGAACAAAAAGACCAGCCCGAGGATGATAAAAACAAAAAGCCAATAGTCTACTTTGATAAAAAATAAAGAGTGCTCTTTTTTTTAAAAGGACACGTTCCCCTGTCTTTTCATCAATATAGGTTCGGCCCTTTGTCGGTAGAAGTTTCTTTCCTACAATCCAGCAAAGGAGACTGCTATTATAAATGCAATCGTAACCAGGTAGTTATGTTCAGACATTGTGTTGCCATCCCCCGTCAGTAGGTAGGAAACGCCACTGACGATGCCTATCCCTATCATTAATAACGGAATGACCACGATGCCCCAGCCTCTCCAAATAATCATAAAAATCTCCTCTCCAATCGTGATTCAATACTAGATAATTAAATCCTACGTTACTGAGAGGGTCAAGGTGAAAAAAAGTCGGATTCACCCATTAGGCTATTTTACTACGAATCGACAAGCTCCATGAACGATGTGCACGGAATAGTCACTTCACCACATACGTATGCTTAGCTACTCCTTCAAGAAAGCGGGTTTGTTTCCCAAGACTGAACAAATGCAGCTCATGCATCGCCCGTGTACAAGCGGTATAAAATAGATTGCGCTCAATATCTTTTCGATAATTCGTATCGGCCGCATTATAGATGAGGACGGAATCAAATTCAATCCCTTTGGCGAGATAGGCGGGAAGGATGACAAGCCCTTTGTTAAACGATTGAGCTTCCTGATCAAGAAGCTCAACCTCGAGTTGCTCTTTCAGGAGCTCGTAAGCCATTTGGCTTTCTTTGGCTGTTTTGCAAATAAGCGCCACTGTTTGATACCCTTCACGGAATAGCTGCTTCGTTTCTGTGGAAATTCGGGTAACGAGCTCAACCACGTCCTCTACAAGCGTCAAAGTTGGCCGCTCGCCATGACGATTGAAAGGTTCAATTTCATGAGCGCCAGTCAACATGCCCTTTGTAAATTCAACGATTTCATAGGTGGAACGATAGCTTTTCGTTAAATTGATTTGTGTATACTCCTTCGTCTCTGTTGGACGAGAAAGGAGGGGAGCTTCCAGTGCCTGAGCGTGAATCGCCTGATTAAAGTCGCCAAGGAGTGTCCATTTACTCTTTGGGAACATTTGTTTCAATAAAGCAAATTGAAATGGAGAATAGTCCTGGGCTTCGTCAATAAATAAATGGCGAATGAACATGTTCGCTTTTTTTTCCTTCGAGCTGGTCTTGCAAGTACAACAATGGTGTCGTATCCTGATAATGCAATTGCTTTTTCTTCATTCGCTTGCTCGTGTCCGCACATATTTGCTGCCAATTGGGTGGCAGCTTCTGCGCATGCTGTGGTAATTGAAATAGTTCATCAACTGTAAACAGCTGTCTGTACAACGAGTTTACATCGATAAATTTCATTTGTTTAACAGCTTGCTTCAGCGGTTGAAATTGCCGAGCGACGAGGATTTTGGCCAGCTTACTCTCTTCTCGTTCAAAATCGTCAAACGTATCCTCGTATTCGGATTCCTTTTTCATTTCTAGGGAAACGGCATGATACGTGTCCTCATCCAGCAGCTCAATCTCATCACTCACCCAGTCCTTCTTACGTTCGTCACGTTCCATTTGTGCCAGACTACGTACTAACCACTCTTTCACGAGTTGCATTCGATTCGAAATCGAATTCGCCCTGTCCAGTGAATAGAAGTAGTCTTTTATTTGATTATCCGTAAACAAAAATGATCCACGAAAACGAATCGGCCTGAATATAAGCTTTTCATCGCTAAGCCGCTTAATATAATCGTCGATCAGCGTCATGAAGGAGAGGGAAGCTTTGTAACGTATTTCTTCAAGGTCTGATACGTTGTCATCCGTTAACAAACGCTCGAGCTGTGCAAACGGATCTTCAATTGTATATTGCTTTCCGAGCCTTTTGTTCAAATATGCTTGAAAGGTAGTTTGTTGCATATTCTCCTCGCCCAATTCGGGAAGCACAGTCGAGACATAGCTATTAAACAACGGGTTAGGGGAGAAGAGCATAATATGATCGGCGGTAATGTCATTAATATAGCGATACAATAAATAAGCGACCCGTTGTAAGGCAGCCGAGGTTTTTCCGCTCCCTGCAACGCCCTGGACGATAAGATATTTACTTTTTTTCATTGCGGATGATTTGATTTTGTTCTCTTTGAATGCTAGCAACAATTGTTTTCATTTGATTGCTAGCTTGATTACCGAGCACTTCTTTTAAGAGCTCATCCCCGATCGTGATCCCGGAGTCAAAGACGCTATTTAGCTGTCCATTCCTAATTATATATTGACGCTTTAGTTTCATTTCGCCATAAATCGTTTCTTCCTTTGTTTCATAATGGACAGGGCCTGGTGAAAAATCGTAATAAATGCTGCAAATGGGGGCACGCCAATCGTAAATAAGAAACTCTTCATCATGCTCATCCATGAGTGAAGCGATCCCTAAATAGATCGGCTCTGGTGCAGATTCCCCCTTTTCCAAAAAATCGACGCGGCCGAAGTAAGGAGATTCTTTTTGGCGCGCTAATGTTTTTAGCTGTTTATCTATTTGCTCGTGTGTGCGCTCCCGATCAGCAAGCAATTCTGCTTGCTGCCTAATGCTGTACATCGTTTCAATGACTTCATCCGGTCCATCTATGTTGACGGTGACATCGTCCCAGAAGGTTTTTTTTATGTGCATGACGTCTTGCTTTAAAGTCGTTTCATTTCCTCCTAGCTGTGCCGTTTTTTTTGTCTATCACTTTAAATATAGAATGCATACGGGCGTGCTCATTATTGAAGAGATCCTTTGACTTAGTCATTTTGCACCCATCCTTTCAAAAAAAGTTGACAAAATAAATATTGTGTAGTATGATAAAATTAAGGTAATTTTTATAATGTAATCATACAAACACAGTTAAATTTTATTCTACCATAAGCTGCATCGAAACACAATGATTTCGGTGCAGCTTAAAGCGATCGATGAAACCGCTCAGGAAAGGAACGATTCAACGGTTTGGAGAAGTATTCATAACGTTAACGACCTCGTACTTTCAACGCAAAAAGCTGATTGTCCAAGCAAGGGCAATCAGCTTTTTGTGATAGCAGGGGATCTAGAGTGAGTAGAGAGCAGCTGCTGCACGATTATTCATTCGTTTCTGCATCAAATGGAAGGACTAACACCTCGACTCGTCGATTGACTTGGCGTCCTTCTGCCGTCTCATTGCTGGCAATCGGCTGATATTCACCGTATCCGGCAATGCTCAGCTGCTTCGGTTTGTGCTCATCTTTTTCTAAAAAAAATATTCATGACATTCAAGGCGCGCACTGTGCTTAAATCCCAATTGGATTGGAAGGAGGAGCTGTAGATCGGTTGATCGTCCGTATGGCCGGAAATCTGAATTTTTCGTGGCGGGTTTGAAGCGAGCATGTCGGAAATGGAAACAATAATCTCGTGGGCATCATTTCGTAGCTCGGCGCTTCCCGAATCAAAGAGGATACCGTCAAGGATCGTAACGAGTAGTCCTTTTGGCCCTAGTTCGGTCGATAAACGACCTGTCAGGTTTTCAGATTCAATAAAAGCATTTAATTCCTGTTGAAGCTCCTCGAGACTATCGGCCGGTGTGTAATAAGCCTCGCGCAAGCTCTCACCTTTAGTGCCCATTCCTTCGCCCGGACTAAGCTCTTCTAAAATGGTCGCTCCGCCGAGGGCCTCGGATAATATACCTTCATTTCTTCATACTTATCGGCATCAATTTGGCTCGAGGAGACAAGGATGACGAACAAAGCAAAAAGAAGCGTCAGCATATCGGCATAGGGAACAAGCCATGATTCATCGACATGTTCATTAGTGCCTCGCCTTTTTCTTCGTCTAGTCGTCATTTTCTTTTTCCGTCCTTTCGAAGTACGCATCGCGCTGTTTATTTTCCATATAGACGCTTAAGCTTTCCTCGATTGCACGCGGCGAGCTGCCGTTAAGAATTGAAATCGTTCCTTCAAGAATCATTTGATTATGTAAAATTTCCAGCTGCGATTTCCGTCTCAGCTTATTAGCAAAAGGGTGCCAAAGAACGTATCCGCTGAATATCCCAAGCAATGTTGCAACAAAAGCAGCAGCAATAGAATGGCCGAGCGCTTCCATATCCTCAAGATTGCCTAGTGCAGCAATTAATCCGAGCACTGCGCCGAGAACCCCGAGGGTTGGGGCATATGTTCCAGCCTGAGTGAAAATAGCAGCGCCAGATGCATGCCTTTCTTGCATGGCGTCTAGTCGTTCATTTAATGTAAAACGAATAACATCCTCCTCCTGACCGTCAATCATCATTCGAAGGGATTGTTGAAAAAAAAGGATCCTTAATCTCGTCGATTTTTTCTTCCAACGCGAGCATCCCTTCACGACGTGCGATTGTCGCGTACTCAACAAATTGTTTAATAATCTCAGTTTGCGACTGTTCCTTTCTTTCTGTCATCAAAATCTTGAACAGCTTCGGAACTCGCTTGATTTCGGAAAAAGGGAAAGCAATAAGTACAGCAGCTATCGTACCGACTAAAATTATCATTAACGCAGCAGGGTTAAATAAAATACCCAGGCTCGTTCCTTTAAATACCATCCCTAGTAAAATTGCAGCTACTCCTAGAATAATCCCAATGATCGATGTCTTGTCCATGTTATTTCTCCTTTGTCTAGAAACTTCGTCATTAGTTATATCGGGTCATGTGAACTGATTCTTTTGTAATAAATGGGTAGAAATGAATTTTTTTTATAAAAGGACTTTCTAAATGTAGCAGGAGATGAATAGTTTATGAAAAGAAGGACAAGTTTGTGAACGTAATGCGAGCGAATACGGCTTTATGTTTAAAGAGGGTGGATTATGTGCAAACTGGTGAGCGGAGAACGATACTCCAAAAAAAGGATGGAGGAGAAGGGGTTGTAAAAATGAGCAGACATTTGAAAAAGGAGAGCAAGCGACACCTGCTGTACCGGAGCTTGTTTGTCGTGCTTGGAGCTGTGATTGCAGCGATTTCTATCGAATTGTTTTTACTCCCTAACTCAATTATTGATGGAGGAATTATCGGCATTTCCCTCATTTTAAACCGTCTGACCTCAATTAATTTTGGGGTACTCGTGTTTTTCTTAAACCTTCCGTTTTTAATTTTTGGCTATAAATATATTGGCTCCAAATTTGTTATGACCTCTCTACTAGGAATCGTTATATTAGCATTAACCGAATCGCGGCTTCATACGTTACATTTCGAACCGTTTACCTCAGCGCCATTATTAGCTACTGTTTTTGGAGGTCTAATGCTTGGAGCCGGTGTCGGATTAGTTATCCGTTTTGGCGGGGCGCTGGATGGAACGGAAATTCTCGGTATCATTTTAACAAAAAAGCTGCCCTTTTCTATTGGGGAATTTGTCATGGTCTTCAATTTGTTCATTTTCACTTGGGCATCGTTCGTCTATGGTCCAGAACAAGCGATGTACTCCATTATTACGTATTATATCGCTGCAAAAACGATTGATGCTGTCATTCAAGGGCTCGATGAAACAAAGGCAGTCATTATAATTTCCGATTACTATGAGGAAATGGCTGACATGATTTCAACGGAGCTAGGCCGAACAACAACAAAGCTAAAGGGCAAGGGCGGCTATATGGATACAGAAAAGGACGTTATTTACGTTGTCGTTACGCGATTAGAAGTCACCGTGTTAAAAAAAACATTATCCACGAAGTAGACCGTAATGCTTTTATTACGATTATGAATACACAAGAATCCCATGGCTCAACATTTAAAGGCCCGGTTCATTAACGCTTCGAACGTCCTCCATCTACTAATGAATAATGAATGCGATCTTCGTTTTCTAAATCTGAATCGATCCGATAAGGGATCGGTTTTTTTCTGCCTCTTGTTGACTTCACACGGACGAGCTTTCCATAGAACGAAATGACTTCTCTTTCACTACGTTACCTTCCCCGAACGGCTGAAGCCTGCCCACTTTGACTACTAAACATTCGCCAAAAATAAGAATATATGATTGAAAATGGATGGTACAGGCTGTAGTCAGCGCCGATAGCTGCCATTTGGAAGCGGCAATGGGATCATTGCGAGAATACGAGGGGTGCTTTCAAGCAGACGCAATCTAGATCGTTGCGTTTCGTAGCTTCAAAAAAAGTATAATGAAATTCAACTATTAGGAAATTGTATGGAAAACGAGGGGAGGCAAGGAATGATTCAAGCCTGTCCGGAAGACAAAACAAGGATGAGTTCGCTTTACCATTTCCTTGCTTAATGAGTGTTTGCAGGGAAACCCATGTACGATGCCTTTGGATGAACAAAGAAGGTGACCGATTATGTGACACCGGAGGAAAAGATCGAAGAATTCGTCCAAAAATAAGCCGCACAATGAGAAGTTGTTTGATAATGACCCTCACGAAGGGATACAGGAGAGTTGGAGGCAATGATCACGTTTAACGATGTAACAAAAACCTATGAAGATGGGACAGCCGCGATCAAGCGATTAAATCTCAAAATCGGGGAAGGCGAATTTTTGTATTTATCGGTCCGAGTGGATGCGGAAAAACGACAACGATGAAAATGATTAACCGTTTAATTGAGCCGAGCGAGGGAGAGATTGAGATTGATGGCGTTTTAACAAGTGAAACCAATATCCATGAATTGCGTTGGAATATCGGTTATGTACTTCAACAGATCGCGTTATTTCCGAATATGACGGTAGCCGAAAACATCGCAGTTGTACCCGAAATGCTCCACTGGAAAAAAGGGCAAATTCAAGACCGTGTGGATGAGTTATTGGAGATGGTCGGACTTGTCCCGAAGCAATATAAGGAGCGTAAGCCGTCAGAATTGTCAGGAGGACAGCAGCAGCGTATCGGAGTGGCGAGAGCGCTTGCTGCTAATCCAGATATTATTTTAATGGACGAGCCTTTCAGTGCCCTTGACCCGATAAGCCGTGAGCAGCTGCAAGTCGATATTCAGTCCTTGCAAAGGGATATCCAGAAGACGATCGTGTTTGTGACTCATGATATGGATGAAGCTCTGAAGCTCGGGGATCGCATATGTTTAATGCGTGAAGGGGAGGTCGTCCAAGTTGGGAGTCCTGAGGAACTGTTGCAGCATCCGAAAAACGACTTCGTTAAGCAATTTATTGGCGGTAGGCGTCAATCAAGTCAAGCGATCTCGAAGGCGCTCAAGGTAAGTGAGCGACTAAAGCCGGTTGACCCGGCGGGACAGGAGCCGGACTTAGAGGTCCGTATTGATGCTAACGAGACTTTGGAACAAGCGTTTTCCTTACTGAAGTCTTTGCAGGCAAGCCGACTTGCTGTTACAGAAAACGGTGCTGTGATCGGAACGATCTCCTATGAGGAAATTGCTCATGCACTGATCGAGGAGGGCACGCAGTAATGGAGGCATTACAGCGTTTGATCGATTTGCTCGGACAAAGACACGATTTATTAATTAGTGCATTATGGGAGCATGTACAATTATCGCTCATTTCCTTATTGGCAGCCGTGTTTATTGCCGTTCCCCTTGGAATTGTCTTGACGCGAAAAAAACGTATCGCCGAATGGGTCATAGGCGTCGCTGCGGTATTGCAGACGATCCCGAGCCTGGCGTTGCTAGGCTTTATGA
This sequence comes from Bacillus sp. JCM 19058, assembly GCA_001310555.1. Next base: position 8,645 of record BAXO01000106.1, on the reverse strand, counting down.
TCCTGCTCGTCGGTATTGGGACAATGCCGGCTGTTATTGCTCTCACTGCCTACGGACTTCTGCCAATTTTGCGAAACACGTACACGGGAATCAATGAGGTCGATCCGGCCATTCGGGAAGCAGCGACTGGCATGGGAATGAACTCTTTTCGACGATTGCTCAAGGTGGAGCTGCCATTAGCCATGCCGACCGTCATGGCCGGAGTTCGCACATCAACCGTATTGATTGTCGGTACGGCCACGCTCGCTTCTTTAATAGGTGCAGGCGGACTCGGTGATTTAATTATGACTGGTATCCAACGAGCCAACAATGAGTACATTCTGCTTGGCGCGATCCCTGCAGCTTTGCTGGCGATTCTTTTCGATCTCGTGTTGCGCTTTACAGAAAGGCGCTCACGCGGAGCCTCTTTCGCTCCGATTATGACCGTCATTGCACTTGCTTTAGCTTTAGTTATCCTCCGCCGGTATTTGCTCAAGATCAAAGGGCTGATCTTGTTATCGGAGGAAAGCTAACCGCCGAGCCTGAAATTATAGCGAATATGTATAAGCTGCTCATTGAGGAACAAACCGATTTGACCGTCGATTTGCTTACTGGACTGAATGGAACTGACGTTGCTTTTAATGCGTTAAGGACAGGTGATGTAGACTTATATCTTGAATTTTCCGGGACGGTGATTGGCGATCTGCTCCAAATCGAGGAATACAGCTACGATGAACGAGAAGCATACGAACTAGCTAGGGACGAGATCTATAAGGAGTATCAATTCGTTTTCCTTGAGCCGATGGCTTATCATAATACATACGCAATTGCGGTCACTGGTGATTTCGCTGAAGAAACAGGGGTTAAAACGATTTCTGAACTGGAAGGCTATCGCGAGCAATTAACCGCAGGCTTTACGTTCGAATTTGTCGACAGAGCTGACGGCTATAAAGGCTTTAAAGAGCTTTACGGCTTTGAATTTGCTGATGTATATACGATGGATGCAGCATTGAGAACGAGAGCCCTTGTCTCAGGGGATGTTCAAGTAATTGAAATTTACTCGACTGATCCTGAACTCTCCCATTATCAATTACAATTACTTGAGGATGATAAGCAGCTGTTTCCACCTTATCAAGGCGCACCACTTGTTAGGAGGATACCCTGCAGCAATATCCGGAAATCGAAGGGATTTTAAATCAGCTAGCAGGGAAGATCACGGAGGAAGAGATTCAGACGCTTAATTATCAGGTTGATTACGAGGATAAGCCCGCAGCGACGTAGCAAGGTTTATTTAGAAGGAAACGGCTATCTGACTGGTTCTTAAAAAATATTCATGGAAACAGAAATGAGGCTGAAAATGAGTAACAAGTGGCTAGAATGGGCAAGACAAATTCAGGCGATTTCTCAGTCCGGGTTACATTTTACAAATGATCTATTCGATAAAGAAAGGTATGAGCAGCTCCTGCAAATTAGTGCTGAAATCCTTGCCGAACATACGACGAGCAAGTGTGACGAAATTATTGACTTATTTAAAGAGGAGGCTGGTTATCAAACGCCGAAAGTCGATGTAAGGGGAGCTGTGTTTCAAGCAGGACAACTATTGCTAGTGCAAGAAAAAAAGGATGGAGCATGGGCTCTTCCGGGAGGCTTTTGTGATGTCGGTTTATCGGCTGCAGAAAATGTCGTGAAGGAAGTATGGGAGGAGTCCGGCTTTCAGGTAAAGCCAGTCCGACTTTTGGCTGTATTGGATATGAACAAGCACGCTCATCCGCCACAGCCCTTTCACTATTACAAAATTTTCATCCAGTGCGAAATTACTGGCGGAAAAGCGGAAGTAGGGCTGGAAACGAGTAAGGTTGAATTTTTCAACGAACAAAAATTTCCACCGCTGTCGGAAACAAGAAATACTGCAAAGCAACTCAGGATGCTGTTTCAGCTCTACCAAACGCCTAGTCAATCGCCACTTTTTGATTAAAAAGTAGACCATCCATGTATCAAAAAAGCGCCGATGGTTCATACAAGAGAAGAGGGCTGCCGCAAACTGATGCCAATTAGAAGATGTTGACCTCCTTCTGATGAAAATGGCTCCACCCCGTTACGGGTTTAGCTGGCCGAAATTCACCTAGGGTACGTCGCTCATTGCGTTCATCGTCGAACCGTTGCTTATGCGGACATTATATATACAAGGAGATGAAAAGATGGCTATTCAAAATCCGACCAATGAGGAAATTAAGGCTATATTACACACGAGCAAACGAATTGCTGTGGTTGGGCTTTCCGGAAACCAGGAACGCACCTCCTACATGATTTCAGAAGCGATGCAAAATGCTGGATATGAAATTATTCCTGTCAATCCGAACGTTCATGAGGTGCTCGGACAAAAAGCGGTCGCTTCCTTACAAGAAATTGAAGGCAGCATCGATATTGTCAATGTCTTTCGTAGAAGTGAATATTTAATTGAAATCGCGAAGGACACCGTGGCGATTGGCGCGAAGGTTTTCTGGGCACAATTAGGCTAGAGGATGAAGAGGCTTATTCTTACTTAAAGGAGCGCGGTGTGACCACGGTGATGAATCGTTGTATTAAGGTCGAGCACGCCAAGTTCAAGTAGCGCGGCTTTCGTTTTAACGTCTCAGCGGCCTAGCATAGCAGCGAAGTAGCCAGCGGACAAGTGACAAATAAAAGGGCACCTTTGTTTAGACTGTTGGTTGCGAGCACTTCTTCACCAAGGAGAAGTGCTTTTCACTATCGCTTTTTACGATCAGCTTATTACATAAATAAATACCAACAAAGGTAAGATATTCTAAAAAAAATGGTTGCTTATACCGAAATAATCGATACAATAGTAAAGACAAAAGTTCGAAACGGTGATCGTTTGTGCTACAATGCTAATAGCACGTTGAAAGGAGTTCCTATTTTGGCAAAAAAAACAACCATATCATTATGACGAAGACTCGATTCAGGTTTTAGAAGGGCTTGAAGCTGTTAGAAAGCGACCCGGCATGTATATTGGTAGTACGGATGCACGCGGGCTACATCATCTTGTTGCTGAAATTGTTGATAATGCCGTCGATGAAGCGCTTGCTAGTCACGGCTCATACATAAATGTTACCATACACAAAGATAACAGTGTTGCGGTTACTGACGAAGGAAGAGGTATGCCAGTCGGAATGCATAAGCTCGGAAAGCCGACTTCAGAAATTATTATGACCGTTCTTCATTCCGGGGGAAAATTTGGACAAGGAGGATATTCGACGAGTGGAGGTTTGCACGGCGTCGGTGCTTCGGTCGTTAATGCCTTGTCTGAATGGCTGGATCTAGATATCCGCCGCGATGGCTTCCACTACCACCAGCGCTTCGAGGCGGGTGGTAAGCCGGTTACGACGCTTGAAAAGGTTGGGAAAACGCGAAAAACTGGCACGACCGTTCATTTTAAGCCCGATCGTGAATTTTTTGGTATGGCCAGCTTTAATCGTGAAACGATATCTGAACGCTTGCGTGAAGCGGCCTTCCTTTTAAAAGGGCTTAAAATAGAGCTTGTTGATTTGCGTACAGATGACGAAAGCGAGGTCTTTCATTACGAAAATGGTATCGAAGCCTTTGTTGAATATTTGAACGAAGATAAAGAGACTCTTCACCCGATTGTATTTTTTTTCCGGTAGTCAAAATCAAATTGAAATCGAGCTTGCTTTTCAGTTTAATGACGGCTACACAGAGAGTATCCTCTCTTTTGTCAACAATGTTCGGACGAAGGATGGCGGGACCCATGAGCTCGGCGCAAAAACTGCAATGACCCGGGCGATTAACGATTACGCACGGAAGGTGAAATTGTTAAAGGATAAGGATAAAAACCTTGACGGTTCAGATATTCGCGAAGGCTTCACCGCTATCGTTTCGGTTCGAATTCCAGAAGAAAAACTGCAGTTTGAGGGACAAACAAAAGGGAAGCTCGGTACGCCGGAAGCCCGTTCAGCTGTGGACGGACTCGTTTCTGAAAAGCTCTCTTATTTCTTGAGGAAAACCCCGATACGAGCTCAATGCTTATAAAAAAAGGCGATCAAAGCTTCTCAAGCACGCGAAGCAGCGCGGAAAGCGCGTGAGGATGCACGCAACGGAAAAAAAGAACCGGCGAAAAGATGTCTTGTTAAGCGGGAAGCTCACACCGGCTCAATCGCGGAATCCGCAGCGTAATGAATTGTACTTGGTCGAGGGGGATTCCGCAGGAGGTTCTGCAAAGCAAGGGCGCGATCGGAAGTTCCAGGCGGTTTTGCCGTTGCGAGGAAAAGTAATTAATACGGAAAAAGCGAAGATCGACGATATTATGAAGAACGAGGAAATCCGCACGATTATTCACACGATCGGTGCCGGGGTCGGTGCTGACTTCACCCTTGAGGATGTCAATTATGACAAGGTGGTGATTATGACGGACGCTGATACGGATGGTGCCCATATTCAAGTTTTGCTGTTGACCTTTTTTTATCGCTACATGCGTCCGTTGGTCGAGGCAGGGAAAATCTATATTGCGCTTCCGCCGCTTTACAAGGTGAGTAAAGGTTCAGGTAAAAAGGAAGTGGTCGATTACGCTTGGGATGAGCGCGGCTTGAAGGATTCGATCAAAAAAGTCGGCAGAGGCTATATACTTCAACGCTACAAAGGTTTAGGAGAGATGAACGCCACCCAGCTATGGGAAACAACCATGAATCCAGAGACGAGAACGCTCGTCCGTGTCAGGATTGATGATGCCGCTCGCGCCGAAAAGCGGGTGACGACGTTGATGGGCGATAAGGTTGAACCGCGTCGGAAATGGATTGAGTCCCATGTGGCGTTTGGCTTAGAGGAAGAAACAAACATCCTCGAAAATGAAAATCTAGCTGTCGTGGAGGAGGAGTAGCATGGCACAAGAGCGTTATTTAGACCTTCCTTTAGAAGATGTGATCGGCGACCGCTTTGGCCGCTATAGTAAATATATCATTCAAGAACGAGCGTTGCCTGATGCTCGAGACGGGTTGAAGCCTGTACAGCGACGAATATTATATGCGATGTACCGAGACGGCAATTCCGCTGATAAGCCGTTTCGAAAGTCAGCAAAAACGGTCGGGAATGTTATCGGTAATTATCATCCGCACGGCGATTCGTCGGTTTATGATGCGATGATTCGAATGAGCCAGGAATGGAAGGTCCGGAATTTACTTGTCGATATGCATGGGAATAATGGCTCGATTGACGGAGATCCGCCGGCAGCGATGCGTTACACCGAAGCACGTCTTTCGCCAATCGCTTCGGAGCTTTTACGGGATATTGACAAGGAAACGGTTGAATTTGTGCCCAACTTTGACGATTCTGAGGAAGAACCAATTGTTCTACCAGCGATGTTCCCGAACTTGCTCGTCAACGGTTCAACCGGAATTTCTGCCGGCTATGCCACTGACATTCCGCCTCACCATCTCGGTGAAATTATTGACGGCGTTATTATGCAAATGGAAAAGCCAATGACGACGTTAGAGCAATTAATGACGGTCATTAAAGGGCCAGACTTTCCAACGGGGGGAACGGTCCAAGGAATCGACGGCATTCGTCAAGCGTACGAGACAGGTAGAGGAAAAATTGCCGTCCGAGCGAAAACGGAGGTTGAAGAGCTGCGCGGAGGTCGTCAGCAAATTGTCATTACGGAAATCCCGTATGAAGTAGTGAAAGCGACTCTCGTTAAAAAGATGGATGAGCTTCGTTTTGATAAGAAAGTCGACGGTATAGCTGAGGTCCGTGATGAAACCGACCGCACCGGCTTGCGAATCGTTGTTGAATTAAAAAAAGGACGCAGACGCACAAGCGATTTTAACGTATTTGCTAAAGCATACCGATTTGCAGGTAACGTACCATTTCAATATGGTCGCGATTCATAATAAAACGCCAAAGCGAATGGGACTGCAGCCTTTATTGGACGCTTACATCGAGCACCAAAAGCTTGTTGCGACCAAGAGGGCACAATATGAGCTACGCAAGGCGAAGGAGCGTCAGCACGTTGTCCAAGGATTAATTAAGGCGATTTCAATTTTAGACGACGTGATCGCGACGATCCGTGCCTCCAAAGATAAAAGAGATGCTAAAAACAATTTGATGAACTCGTATCAATTTTCAGAAGCGCAGGCTGAAGCGATTGTGACTTTGCAGCTTTATCGCTTAACGAACACGGACATTTCAACGCTTGAGGAAGAAGCGGCCGAGCTGGAGCGCCGTATTCATGAGCTTGAAGCCATTCTCGGAGACGAGAAAAAAAACTGATTTCAGTCATTAAAAAAAGATCTGTTATCACTGAAAAAGAAATTTAAGAGTGCGCGTCGGACCATCATTAAACAGGAAATTGAAGATTTAAAGGTCGATATGGACGTGCTTATTGCTTCTGAGGATGTTATCGCTACTGTGACGAAGGAAGGGTACGTGAAGCGGACGAGCCTCCGCTCGTTTATGGCTTCCAATGGAGAGCCGCCGGGGATGAAGGAGGGTGATCGACTCCTGCAACGCTTTGATATTAATACGACAGATACATTACTGCTGTTTACTAAGCAGGGCTACTATTTGTATGTGCCGGTTCATCAGCTGCCCGATATTCGCTGGAAGGACAACGGACAGCATATTGCCAACCTCGTCAGTCTTGAAAGCGAGGACGAAATTATTGAGGCGATAAGTGTGAAGAACTTTAGTGAGAGAGAGTCGTTGTTATTTATCACTAGAAACGGAATGGCCAAACGTTCTCAACTAGCGCTTTATCAGGCGCAGCGTTATTCAAAGCCGTTGATGGCATTAAAACTAAAGGGTGACGATGAGCTTGTAACAGTTATGAAAACGGACGGACAGCAGGAGCTGTTTCTTGCGACTTACCTTGGATACGGGCTATGGTTCAGTGAAGAAGAGGTAAGTCTCGTCGGCCAACGAGCAGCCGGGGTCAAAGCGATTAATTTGAAGGATGGAGACAAGGTGATCGAAGCTAACGCGTTTACTTTAGAGGATAGGGTAGAGTTTATCGTTGTGACGCATCGGGGCGCCGTGAAAAAAATATCGATTACCGAGTTTGACAAATCTTCTCGAGCGAAGCGGGGACTTGTCATGCTGCGAGAATTAAAGTCCAACCCGCACCGCTTAGTTGCCTGCAAGCGAATCCACGCCAAGGATGACTCGTACGTCATACAGTCGAGCAGCGGAAGACAGTTTATGATTTCGCCAAGTGAATATCGCAGCAGCGACCGCTACAGTAACGGTTCCTTTGTTATAGATACGACAACCGAAGGCGAGATCAGCGACGTATGGCAGCATTTTGATACAAGTGGAAATAAAAATTAAAGACACGACTCAGGGTATAGCAGCTCTGAGTCGTTTTCTATGCAAAAATAGCCACAACGGTCCAGGATGACTGGAGGGAGCATGACAGAATAAAGCAAGGAGCTATTTTTTTGCAACCGATGTCCTTCCGACGGCAGCAAAGCTCTAAGGTTTTCGAGCTTGAATTTTGAGTGTGAACAATTACGTTACGCCGCTTTTTTTTGTTTTAAACCAAGATTTTTCTAATATGATACTCGTGATGACGGCAATAAAGGAACTTCCGATAATATCAGCTGGATAATGATGCCCTACCCAAATGCGTGAAAATCCTGTTAACGCTGATGATACTGACATTATCGTTCCAAGTACACGGTGATGAAATAAAATATACGTCGATATTGCAAATGTTAGCAGAGTATGCTTACTTGGAAATGATGAATCCTCTTTTGAAGGAATGAGCATATTCACGCGTTGCTTTACAAACGGACGGGGCTTAAAATAAAACAACTTTATCAGCACGTGAATAAATAAAGTAATCCCCGCACAAATAGCCGCATGATAAGACACTTTTTTTTGTTCTTATCATTTCGGAGCCACATTATACCCAAAATGAGGATGAACACATAACGAATTCTGTTTGATAATAAGATCATTAGACAATCAATGATGAAATAACGTCCTGAATGCTGATTAATTAGCTTGAATGCTTTATTATTCAATGAATATGGCCCCTCCTTTTTCATTACAAATAAATTCCCCTGCTTAAACAAGAAATATGTACATTTAAGGCAGAGATTCTCTGGAAAAGGCTCAGCAGTAGTTTGAAAGGCTTAACTAGTATTGATTTTTTTCAGTGGAATGAATCCAGAGCGCCGGAGCGTAGTGCGTGGTGAATGGAATTAAATATCTGTTACTTCATCTTCATTTGTTCTTTGGCCAAAATTCAGCATGACTTATTTCTTCAATTATTAGAAATGATATCCTCGGATAAAAAGAATGCTGACGTTCAACATAATAATGTTTGAATCCGATTCAAACATTAAAGAGGAGGTTCCGTTAAATGAATTGGTTAACTACATTTTTTCGAACGGGTCGCAGACCGAAGCAGCTCTTGAATATGATTGGTATTAGGCAAAGAAATAACACTGCAAGAAACAGTGTAGTACTTTCTTTATTAGGTGCCGGAATAGGTGCTGCCGCATTCGGTATGCTGAGAGGAGCAGGTAGGAATAATGCAACTAATGGCATGATGCAGCCTGTAAAGCAAGCGATGAGTCAGATTCGAAATCCAGTTAGCTAAAAAATAATGGAACAAGCCCGCAAACAGCTTACCGACAGGTAAGCTGTTTGCT
>BAXO01000105.1 GCA_001310555.1 Bacillus sp. JCM 19058 | reverse complement strand
AAATATAATAAATTTCCATTAGTGTTTGGAATACTTTACATCTAGCAAAAGCAGTGGAATATCAAAAAGGTTTGGGTGATTTTAATGAGGACTTATTGCACCATATGTCCCTTTAGGCTGGGAGCATATTAATTTTCTTGGAGAATATAAATTTGATTCAAATAGATTACCAGCTAATTCATTAAGACCCTTAAATAAAAACTAAGCCATAACATAAGCCAAATCCCTTAGCGTATAGGTATTTGGCTTTTTTTTGTCGAGTTTTGCTTAAAGTACAAAATTTCCGAAATGTTGGCTGTACCCCTTAAAGCGCCCGATAATTGAACAAAGTAATGCCGATTTAGAGCATTACTTGTAATTTATCCTTGACCTCAGGTTAGCTGGTTTCTTATTATAAAAAGTGACGACTAGCGTAAGGATAATCGAAATGATTATCGTGAATACGCCAACTACGACTAAGCTTGCATTGATAGCAATAGTGATAGCTTCATATGTCGTCATAACGCCCACCTCCTTTCCCCCTTAAACGTTCAGGAAAAGAGCAGCGACCGCTCCACCATTAGCCGTACCCATTTGTATCTCCATTATACCAGAGCCCAATACAATACAACGTTGTTGTTTCTACGGCGTTTTCAAAGAATTTTATCGAATAAATCTCTGGGAATTATTTGAATCTAACACAATTATACTATGTTGAATTCGCGAACATCCCATATAACATTTCTTTATTTCTTCAAACCTCCTTTCTTCTTTGTATGTTTATGAATAGAGATGACCAACAACATAAATTGAATAAATATCTTTCCATTGTCGATAGCCTCAAAACATAACCTAATGGACGTTACTGCTCATATTCCTTGTGTCGTTCTTATGTACTACTGACATAGCTTTTTTTGGGAAAAGTACATGCTCGATAGCAATAACATTGAGATACTCCGCATCACTCAATGGATTTATCGGTAAAGAAAGAATTGCTGGACGTGATCAAACGATTAGATGATAATTGTACCAAAAGGGGAAATTAACCTTCTGTAGAATAACTGCTTTATATTTCAAGGAGGAAAGGGAACATGAAGCAAATAGTAAACAACCATTTCCAAAGTCTTAACGATTATGTATACAATAATCAATTGGAAATAGGTTCCACTGCTGCTGCAACCTATATTATAAAAGATAATACAATTGTAAATGAATGGTATTCAGGTAGACACGACTCTACCGAAGATTCTCGACATGTAGACGAAAGAACCCAGTTTAACGTTGGTTCCGTCCGTAAAACATATCTTGCTCTAGCAATAAGCTTATTAATTGAGCAAGGGATAATCAAGAGTATTGATGACGAAATCGGGACATATCTGAAAGAATATACAGATATTGCAAAAGGGGTGACTTTACGACACCTCATTACACATACCCACGGCTTAATTGAGGAAGATGGTCAATTTGTTAGAGAATTCCCCATAGGTGAAGGCTGGCATATAGAACCCCTGGCATCACCATGCTTATTAAATTGGTTAATTATTTGTCTGGGCAAAGCTTAAGCACTTTTATGAAAATTAATGTATTTGATATTTATCAGCTTAAAGAAACAGGGTGGAGAACAAAGTATCATAAAAACCTCATTTACAACTATTATAATGATAAAAATACATGGGTTGGACCAAATAATAGTGACGAAGGAGATCAGAGTAATTTATTTATTAATGCACGTGACTTAGCTATGTGGGGATACATCCATCTAAAAAAAGGCTGTTTGGACGGTAAACAATTGTTACCTCAAAGTGTTTTTGAACGAGTAACCACGATTCAAACTCCAAAGACAGTTCCAGCTCATATGCCACGACATGGTTTTATATGGTGGCTGCACAGTAACACTCCTTTGAGTCAAGTTGGGGAACGTCTTCCAAGTTGCTCTTATCAAATACTCGGTATTACGGGATGTGCTTGCTTAGTTGTGCCTAAGTATAATGCAGTCGTAGTTAGAATGTATAACCAGTTAAGTAATCCAAACGCTTATAATTACTTAAGGGATATAAGGGAATTCGGGAATATAGCAAATGACCTTTTAATGACGTTTAAATCCGTATAAGTAACAAGTATTTATCAGCTTGATAAGCATGACCTTTTATAAAATAAACTTGCGTAAAATAAAGAAAATTGACACTTGGAGAGATGTTTTCATTTTTGCATAATATATTTTCCTATTATCGCCGTCTCCGTAGCCCCGTCTTCCCCTCAAGGGCTTCACGATTGCCACCGATGGTTTTTTTTGACCTTAAGAAACATGCCCTTAAAGAAAAAATACTTCCACATATTTCACCTTTAGATTTGGAACATTTAACCTTCTCGGAAAATATAAGTTTGACTCACATAAGGTACCAGCTTTTATACTAACACCATTAGAATTAGTTTATAAAAAAAAGCTAAAGCCATTAATGTACAGGTTTTTGGCTTTTTTCGTGTCGAATTTTGCTTTGCGTACAAGGCTTATTTTCAATTTATCGCATAAATTCAAATTCGATAAGCAAGTATGTACAGTAAATGCGTTTAAGATAGACCAAATTAAATATTAATCTGCAATTTTTATCCGTTTCATTATCTAAATTTAACTATAAATGTCATTCACTGTCTTTTACGCATCGGCGGTTTTATATTGTATCTTCGTTAGTTTTATGATTTCCATTGGATTTATTTTTTTTAGAAAAATGGCTCGATACTTCTCTCACTTCCCTTTGCTACGTACAACTGCAGCCATATTCTTATTTTTGTATTGACAAAAAAGCTAAATTCATTTATTGTTAAGTAGTAAGTGATAAGTAGTAAGTGATAAGTGGTTGGTTTTGAAAAATACTCTTATAAAAAGGAGAGATGTTCGATGAAGAATTTATCTATAACTCAAGAATTTTTGTTATGTTCATTAAACGATAAAGGTAAATTACCAAGTTTCACCTCAGAGAAATTAGTTTGCTTATTAGCAAGTGGATTACTTGAATTACAATTAGAAAATTGTATAGATATAGAAGGAAATAAAGTCATTGTAAAAAGTGAGCTTCCAACAGACTTAGATTACCTCGGACCACTATTTAACTATATAAAACAAGCTAACCCAGTTAAAATTAGCAAAATAGTTGGAGCATATAATTTTTCAATAACAGATAAACATTTAAACCAATTAGTTAACTCAGTTGGGGATTCATTAGCAAGAGCTAACACCGCAAATATTGAATACGTTAAATCTGGTTTGGCGTATGTACCTAATAAAAGCTCAGTAAACAAAATCATTGACAAAATTCGAGCAGAAATCTTTGAAGATGAGCTAATTACGGAAGATGTAACCATATTAGTTATCTTATTATATAAAAGTGGGTTAATTAAAAATTACTTTTCAAAATATGAGAATTCCGGGATAAAAGAAAAAACTTAATGAAACTGAATAAGACTGAAACCGCAAATTTAGTTAAAGGTATGATAAATAAAGTGGAAGGTATTTCGGCGCTTCTACAGGCTCCTATTTTCCCCCGTAAGTAGAGGTGTTCGGAGATGTCAAGACAAAGAAGAATAGAAGTAATTGAACAATCTGATTATGTGACAATTGGTGAATTAGTGAGGTTGACCGACGTTAGGTATAGTACACTTAAACACTATACAGAAGAAGGGTTAATTCCGTATGAACAAAGTGAATCAAATTTAACAAGAAGATATAAGCGGATAGAGAGTTTGGAACGAATAAACGAAATTAGAAACCTTAGAAAGCAAAAAAAATCTATATTAGAAATCAAAAAGTTGTTACTAGACGATTAGATCAGCAAGAGGCATCTATTACTCACAAATAGGTGTCTTTTTTACATAGATAGTTAATCTGGGTGAGTAATTTTTTGGAAACAACAGTCATCATTAAGGATATGAAGTGATTGTTACATATCTATTCATAAAAGGAAAAGCGCTTTTAGACGAGGAAAAATAGATGTTGCTGATGCCTACCACTTAGGGCAACAAGGAAGAATTTAAGTGTATAAGCGTCGAAGTCAACAAACCATAAAACTAGGGCAGATAACACTGCAAAGAGAAAGCCTGACCGTCATGCATACACAAATCAAATTATTGTTTCAAGCGACGGTTGAGCAAGTGTTCCCAACGTATACGAAATTGTTTCATAAGCTTTTTTTCAAACGCTTCCCTACACGTTCTAAAAACCTATACAATCCCAACATTAATGCTTGAATCTACCAAAGAAAAAAAATTCAGGTGTGCTTTATGAGGCGATAAAACCTGCTCGTTCACAAAGCAGAACAGTTATTCGAACTAGCTAAAAATACGCTTGTTCAAGACATCGGGGAAGGTTTACTCGTTTACCTTAAGGTACAAGCAAAACTACTCATCCAGTATCAACAGCACATCACAATGTTGGAAAAGCCAATCAAGTAAATTACAAAAGAGGTGGAAGAATATCCTCTCCTCACCTCCATACCAGGGGTTGGCGATATTACTGCTTCTGTCACTATAGTAGATATCAGCAGCATTGATCGATTTAGCACCCCTAAAAAACTTGTTGCCTATGCGGGCGTTGAGCCAGAAGTGTATTCATCAGGACGATTTACAGCAACCTCCAATCGCGTCTCTATTCGTGATTCAAGGCAATTGCGCCATTCATTATTCATGGCTGTGAATGCGGTTTTTATGATAAGAAACAAGCCGAAGAAAAACCTATTAAGATTGCCATTATAGCATGTGCCTCTTAAGCTAATGCCCATTTTTATTCATGAATAGAATGCTTTTTCATTTTTCTTATATAAGCAATTTGACCGATATGATATGCATTATGTGTCGTTGTATTACCAATCAATGCCCACCACTCAGCCTCTACCGGAAACCCAGCTACAATTGTATCTAACTTTTCGTCTTTCGTAATCAATGACTGCCAGTGCAACAGTACATCTAATAGCTGATTTTTGAGTTTTGTAAAATTTGTCTCTTTAGAGACGATAAAACTCTCTGCATTATCCTCTACTGACTGTATAGCATTAAAGTTAGAATGCTCATATCGCGTTTGCGTCACTTCATTCCAATAAATAAGATGCTGGACAATTTCTGCAATACTATGACTTTCAGCGTCAGGCTTCCAAAATGCTTCTTCTTCAGTGACCCCTTCAACAACCTCCTCAAAAGAAACATACCAACTTCGGTCGTTTGCATTGGCTAATAATTGATTTAACAGAACCGTCTTTGCATGAGTCATGATCATCTTCCCCCTAGTCTACATTGTAAAGTCAACCCTTTAGAATCGTGCATCCTGAACGGATTAAACTAATTACTGTTAGCTGGTGAATATCATAAATATGAGCATAATACCCATCAACGCTTGTAACACTCATAATTAATTTTAATCATTACATAGTCGTATAAAAAAAAGCACTCATTGAATTATTTTCCTAAGAAAAATCTTTCATGTACCTTGATTAGCTCCCGTTCACAATAATTGTTCATTTGTTGATTTTTATACAGTTTTTCCATATCGGGATGAGAGAATAACTTCGACATAAGAAAGTTTATAATATCCGCACCCTCCTTTCCATCTTATTTTTCAACAGGGTACTGTTCGCCATTTCTTATTCCACCTTTCTCTGTAATGCTCTTTTGATATTTTATACGTTACATGATAACATATTAAATAGCAACACTTTTTAGCAATTCGATTAAAATGAAGGAGAAACGACAAAAATGGGCAAATCATTTATTTGTTTAGACGTTATAAACACGATGTGGTACGACTATCGGGGAACTGGAAAATCAGAAGATCGACTAGAAAACGATAAATGGTTGAAACTGTTTATTAACGATTGGGAGGTTTCCCATCTGCCTTATCCCACAGCCAGAAACATTAAATCATTACAACAATTACGTCAGTTAATGCGAAATATCTTTAAAAAAACGAGTGAAAATCGAGAGCCCTCTTCCCAGGAAATTCAGACTATCAATGATTTTATGTCCAAAACGAAAAGAAAGCCCACACTAATAAAAAAAGCGGAGAGTTATGAACTTATATCTAAACCTTTAGAAGATAGCTGGGAGGCCTTTATTTCTGAAGTTGCATTGTCGTTTTCCAATATGTTTATAACCAACGAATATAAACGGGTGAAGATTTGTAAAAATCAAGATTGCTTATGGGTGTTTTATGATGATACAAAAAATGGACGAAAACACTGGTGTAGCAGTGAAGCTTGTGGAAATTTATCAAGAGTTAGAAAGCATAGAGAAAATCGGTAGGATTTATTCAAAGCAGTTCAGTCCATATTACAATCGATAGATGCACATTTTATCGCTACGCTAACTATGACAAGAACGTCAAAGGCGAAACAAGTGCTCAGTTTACAAAAGAATTCATTCCAGAAAATGGCTCTTTAATTGAATAACGAGAGCCTGTTATTAAATTACTTGTAATTTGTCCTTGACTCAGGGTAGCTGGTTTTTTTAGTTAATGTGACGACGAGCGTTAAGAGCATCGTAATGATTATCGATAAAACGCCAACTACCACTAGGCTTGCGTTAATAACTAGGTTCATTGCTTCATCTGCCGTCATACCGCTCCCCTCCTTGCCCTCTAAACGTTCAAGTAAAAGAAAAGCGACCGTCACCATTAGCCGTATCTATTTGTCTTTCTATTATACAGGGCCCAACAAAATATTGGGATGTTTTCAAGGAGCTTATCGAGCTAAGCCCCCATTCACTAAAAAAAGGCGCAATTCTTGTTATTACACGATCGCACCCAATTGCGGAAAATAGAGAGGTCTAATGGGTTGTACCAATAGCTTTAAATGCTTGGGTAACAAACAACTGGTGTCTGTCTTGCATCATCTGTACAGTACTTTTATCTAATCCCCATTCAGGAAACTTAGACAGCCTTAATGCAGCGAGTAAATCCCAGTAAGAAAGGTTTGTAAAATCAATTGTGGTCATCATGGTTTTATATTGATTCGTAAAGTTATTCATCGCCTCCAACCCAAAATGAAATAAGATTTCCAGGCGAGCATTGGCAAGGTCAGCTAGTGATCTCCTATAGCCGCATCTTCCCAATCGATAATAGAAATAAGATTACTTTTTTTCCCACATTGTATTACCTGGCCAAAAATCTCCGTGAAGTATTACATCTGTATTTCTTGATAGAAACGGCAGGACTGATTTCAACTTATCCCGGAGAGCATCCTCGACTAATGTTTCGTCTGCGTTTATACACCGCTTATTAAGTATATCGGCAAATACTTCTGCTTGCTTTGGCAGAAAGGTTACGTCCACTTTTGAGCAATCTACATTATGAATTTTGACTAGATTGGTTACCAACTGGAGGATGTAATTGTTTAAATCAATGGGATTGAATTCGGTTTCCCCGTTTATAAACTCAATAATGATATATGGTGTTGAATGTATCTCGCAGGATTGATCAAGATAGTAAGGCATTGGTACGAGCAATCCTTCAGATTTAAGTATCTCTAATAGCTTGAATTCATCGGCCGCGATACAAGGGTTTTGTTTAAGGTCAACATCACCATGTTGTCGAAAAATCACTCTTTCAATTCGATCATCAGATTGCAATATTTCAAGTCCCTTCACCTGCGCTGAGATTCCACCTTCTAAATCCCATTTGCGAAGTAACTTGCCTTCTGGATAGAATCTTTGAACCAACTGTTCAAACTTCTTTTCTTCACTTAAATTTGTCATAATCCTCCTCCTCAATAAAAGCTGTTCAGAACTAATTCTTTAAAAATCCCTTTTCAACAATCAACCCTTTAATTGAGCAAAATAATACCTTAAAGCGGCATGACTTGTAATTTGTCCTTGACTCAGGGTAGCTGTTTTTTTTAGGTAATGTGACGACGAGCGTTAAGATCATCGTAATGATTATCGATAAAACGCCAACTACGACTAGACTTGCATTGATAGCAATAGTAATAGCTTCATATGTCGTTATATCGATTCCTCCTTTCCCCCTAAACGTTCAGGGAAAGAAAAGCGACCGTCCCACCTTAGCCGTACTTATTTGTTTTCTAATATACTGGCGTGCAAACTATTAGTGATACCAGCGTGTTTTTTACCAATTGTTCTGATTTGAATAAGGGACAACCAATTTAGCCCCCCGACAAAGTCTTCATTGGACCTCAAATTATTTTATTTCCCAAGCTTACCGATGTTAATTGTACTAACTTTATTACTTTTGGAGAAAATTGTATACGGATTGGTTGGTTCAACGGCTCCATGTACCGGAAGGAAAAAAGATTATTGCCTTATCACCAAAATCTGGTATGTGTGTTAACTACAATTGTATTTCTTTGAAGAAAGTAGTATGATCTTTTGCGTGCTACTTTTTCGAAAGGATGTGACTTCATGAGTGATTTGGATAAAATTAAACTTATGAAACCACCTTTTCCCAAGCTACGATGTCTTTCAAACCTATAATTATTTAGGAGAGGATACTTTTGAAGAAAACATCGGAAGCAAGACACCAAGTTTATTATTATTAATTGTATTAATTGGGCTCCCCCAAATCAGTGAAACGATATTTAGCCCTTCTTTACCGTCAATTGCAGATGCATTTAAAACATCTATGAGTAATACTCAGCTAACCATGAGTATTTATTTCGTTGCATTTGCTTTAGGCGTATTTTTCTTTGGGCGTTTGTCTGATAAAGTTGGTCGTAGAAATGCCATGCTCTATGGGTTGCTTTTCTACTTTTTTTGGTAGTGTTTTGTGTTTACTAGCTAGTCATTTTGTGGTTTTAATAATTGGTCGCTTTATTCAAGCATTCGGTGTAAGTGTTGGCTCTATTGTAACGCAAACGATCTTGCGTGAAAGCTTTCAAGGAGTTAAGCGGCACAAGCGATTTGCTCAAATTTCTGCTGCTTTAGCCTTCACTCCCGCCATTGGTCCATTGATTGGTGGTTTCGCTGAGCACCATTTTGGCTATAAATACGTATTTGCGGTGTTGGTCACCATGAGTATTGCGGTATTTTGCTACGCATTTTTCCGCTTACCGGAGACAAAGCCAATTAATCTAGAACAAAAACCTTTACTATCACTAATTTGGAGAATGGCGACAAATTACCGTCTGTGGTTGTATGGTTTTTTGATTGGCGGCATTAACGGTATACTGTTTAGTTACTATAGCGAAGCACCATATATCTTTACACGATACTTTTCCTTGACTAGTCAAACTTATGGGCTTTTAGGTATTGTTGTTGCTCTTGCTTCGATAGCAGGTGCAATATTGTCGAAACATCTAGTAAACCGTATTAAACCAGAGAAGATAATTGTAATTGGTTTGAGTATTATGTTTACTGGAACATTAATGGCTACTTTCGTACACTTTTTACCTTCTTCTATACAAATGCCTATAATGATAGTTAACGTGTTCATTATTCTATTTGGTACAGGTACGGCTTTACCTAATTGTCTAAGTTTAGCTCTTGTTAATTTTCAAGATGCAATCGGTTCAGTTGGTGCAGTCTTTAGTTTAGGATACTATCTATTAGTTAGTGTTATCATCTATGGTATGAGTATATTCCATAATGGTACGCTGTTAGCTATGCCCATCTATTTTTGGGGCATTGGATGTATCATGCTACTAATTAGCCTATTTTTATTACAGAAAAGCAAGGATTAACTAAAGTACGAACACTTATTCAATTAATTGGAGAGTTGTCGGGCTAATACTGACTCGAATGTGGAAGTACAAGGTCAGAAATAGTCGGGGGCCTCCTATTTCTAAGACTAGCCTTCTAAGCGCAAGCGGGGGCTAGTCTATATTTATTGGCGTCCATTCTTCTCTATGTAAAACCTTTCATTTTTACGATGATAGAGCTTCTTTGTATACTTGATATTACGTTCGTCCCAAGGCCTAACTGGGCATTGCTGGAATTAAGTAAGTTTTGCATTAAATAGACAAACTGCTTTTCTATCGTTGAAATCATTTCACTAGGAGGAGCACGAGCAACCGTGGCACGAAGCACCATTTATTAAATAGGAACGACCCGGATGGATCCCTTTTATCGCATATCGCCGCCACGACTATTGATTGATTAGAGACTCAACACCCATTTCTCTTCAGTCATCTTTTTATTAGAAAGTGTTTGAACCCGCGTTTCTATTAATTCGAAACCATTCCTCTTATATATACTTCTTGCAGCAGCAAGTTCACTATTTGTCCAAAGGATTATCCTCTTGAATTCTAGCTCCTTACTAAAATCAATAGCTGTTTGCACCAACTTCTGGCCATACCCACCGCCTCTTACATTAGGATCGACAAGAAATAAACCTAGCTGAACAGTGTCTTCATTTACTTTATTAAGGCTGATTGAGCCTTTTTTCTCTCCATCTATTTCTAGAATCCAAATATTTTCTTCATTATTTGACCTTTCTATAAACCCTTTTACTCGGTCAGTGATAAAATCTCGAAAGGACCGATCATAATTGAATTCCTTATTATAGAGCTCGTAATGTGAGTTAATAATGTAATCTTGATCCTCTAACCTAAAGGTACGTATCATCATAAACCTCTTTCCTACGCTAAATTTGTATCAGATAATATTTTATTTTTGCTCATATTCACTTGTTCTATCAGATGCCCAATATTTCCTTCACCCGCATACAAAGACATGTCAAAAAAAGTCTTTGTTTAAATCAGACCAATATAAAACATTTTCAGCGCCTGAGACAATGACATCTCGCTTTAATCGACCAACATAAGCTTCAACATAGCAATCGTGCAAATAGTAAGTAAAATCCATTAGGTGATAAAGTGTAACATATTCTTTGAGTATTCCGGTTTCTTCAAAAAGTTCTCTGTAAGCAGCTTCAATGCCCGTTTCTCCATTTTCGATTTTTCCTCCTACTAAATTATTTAATCCTTTATACGGATTCTTTAATCGTTTGCACATCAACAGCCGGTCCATATTTTTACTGTAAATTAAGAGAACATTATATCCTTGCACTAGATTTCCCCCTTACCTTTAACGGAAGACTTTAAAATTAAGTGTTGGTTCGAATATTAGAGTACTATACTAAGTCGCAAAACATGCAAAAAACCCCTTTAGCCAATCATATCTAAAGGGGTAGCACGATACAACTTTTTATAAACTGTCTCTGCTTCTTGTATCAGACGTCCTGAATTTTTCAAAGAACTTACTTAAAACGCTTTTCGCTGGTAAATAGTAGTGGTAACCCCCCATGAAATCGCGTAGGCTACTATGATTACAAGTGTCGCTCCCGTATATAAAACCTGATTGGACAAATTGGTAATAAAATCAGTTATTGCTGTTGAGTGTTCAGCTATCAGCGTTCCAACCGGTCGTGCTATCACTATTAAAAAGACAAAGCCGATGATAACAACTGTTGTAATATAGCCTGGTTTAAATATATGAAATAATGGGAAGGTAAACGCAGCAAATAATAAAAATAAGCCAGCGCCAATCGCAATATCAGTCATCGTAAAAGTTTTATTGAAAACAATTAATACTAGACTTGTCACTCCAATCGATAAAACCATATATACGAGAGCACCAAGATAGCGCGATGCGATAATTTCCGTACGGGTGTAAGGTAAGGAATTTAACAATATATTTGTCTCTGCTTTTTCATCATAAGCAAATGTGTTAAAAGGAATAAAAATACTAGCAACGAGAAAAGTCACAACTGGGGGAATTCCCATAATGATAAAGAATAAAATAAAAGGAATAAAGATTAATAGATGCCTTTTCTGTAATATGACATCTCTTCTGATTAAATTAAACATGGGATATACCTCCTTTGAAGTAATACATAATATCTTCCAGAGAGGCGCGCTCAATGACAACTGTGTCTCCGAAAGTATTTTTCACTGCCTTAACATTACCCGTTAATGCTCTAAATCCTGTTGATGCACGATGAACACGAACAAAGGCCTTCTCAGTGTCTCTATCCAGAAGTTCCAATCCGCCTTTAACGAGCGCATAGTTCTCCGTGACGTCGTGAATGGACTGATTAAATACTAATTCCCCGCCCTGGATAAAAGCGATGTAATCCGCGATGCGATCTAAATCTGTTGTAATATGCGTAGAGAAAAAGATGGTACGATTACCGTCAATCATTATTTCCTGTAAAAGCTCCAACAGCTCTCGTCTAAAAATGGGGTCTAAGCCTGCCGTTGGTTCGTCCATAATGATTAGCTCTGCATGATGTGATAGTGCGATCGCCAATGACGCTTTCATTTGCATCCCTTTCGAAAAAGTTTTTATTGCTTTATTAAGAGGTAATTCAAATTTTTCAACATACTGATTAAATAGTGTATCATTCCATTGTTTGTAGGCTGGTGCGACAATGCGTTTTATATCTTTTAAGTTCAACCCTTCAAAAAACACATTGCTATCGTACACAAACCAATGCGCCCCTTGATCTCCTTCTCATGAGTCTTGTAATCCAACCCGAAAATTTTAACTTCTCCAGCATCCGGTTTTAGTAGATTCATTATCATTTTTATCGTTGTCGACTTACCAGCACCATTTGCTCCGATGAATCCCGTTACAAAGCCATGCTTCACTTGCAAATCAATATTATTAACGGAAAAATCTTTAAATTTTTTCGTGACATTTGTTAACTCAACTACATGTTCCATTTGCTCACTCCTCGTATAAAATCTTCATTAATTGCTGTAGATCATCAAGAGATAGCCCAAGTTCTCTGCTATTCGTTATGACCGCACTCAACTGCTCCTCAATAACCTTCATCTTCTTCTCTCTCATGAGCTCTAAATTTTGCTCTGCGACAAAAGAGCCTTTTCCGACAATGGAATAAATAAAGCCTTCCTTCTCCAATTCTTCATAGGCACGTTTCGTCGTAATTACACTAATTTGTAAATCCTTTGCGAGTTTACGCATGGAAGGTATTGCTGTTCCCTCCTTTAGTTCACCTGCTAAAATAAACGATTTAACTTGATTCGTAATTTGTTCATAAATCGGCTCCTTTGAACTGTTGGAAATAATTATTTGCATGCCTATCCCTCTTCTTTATTTTTTTTGTTAACATACTTGAAATAATGTCCTGTACTACAGCTTCAGGAAAGTGCCAGCAACAGCAATAACAATCAATTTTACAATTAAAAATTTAACAACGCCGAGCATTCAGCGTTTGACTGATCATTAGGTTTATTTCTCTGCCATTTGAACAATTCTTTACTCATGATTCATCTTTTGAGTATTGACTAAACTCGACCCTCTATTGAGCATAAGTGCGCGTTACCCTTCATTAATTGTCCTCGAAACCGATTATCATATCCCTTACACAATTATATAATGTATATATACTATAATAACATTATACCCACAAATAGAACATCGTGCAACCATTTATATTTAAAACTGAAAAAAAATGGTATGCATCCAGCCTTCAGAAGATTGATACAATCGTTTACAATAACGCTTAATAATAATGAAATTGAAGGACGGTGATAAATAGTATTAGCACTATCAGCTTTGATAAATAAATAAATAAACAGAAAGAGCATATTTTGAAAAAAAAGAATTATCAAAACATGCTCTGATTAGATATGAAAAGATCATTATTAAAAAAATTGGATTACTTTGGAATTCTAGAGAATCTATATTTTTTAACTTAGCCCTTTAATCAAGTTTATCCATATTTGTATTGATGACAGAAGAATTAATATCGCAAGGATCCAATGTAGTATTTTAGTATTCATTTTTTGCCCAAGCTTAGCCCCAACGGGAGATGCAATGATACTGGCGATTACCATCACAATGACAGGACCATAGAGAACTTGAGCTGTAGCAATTTTACCTACAGTTGAACCAATTGAAGAGATGAAGGTAATTGCAAGAGAAGTTGCAATGGTTACTCTTGTTGGTAATTTTAATACCACCAGCATGATAGGAACTAATAAAAATGATCCTGCTGCCCCAACAATCCCTGAGGAAACACCAACTATAAATGATAAGGTAGAGGCAATCAATCACATTTCAACCTTGAAAAAAAGATTGAAAATTAAGTTTGGATTTCATCAAAAAGTTTCCTCAGCCTGTGTTGCTACATACTCGCTCCCATTTACTTAATGGCGAAGCAATCTTTAAAGGTATCAAAATGGTTTTACAGTTTGTCATTCAGTAAAGATAGCGAGATTCTCCAGTGTGGACTTTAAACCTGTGTCGTGATCCTCTTTTCGTATTCCTTCAGGTACGTTCTCACATACGATAGTAACCTTTGTGCCTTCTGAAACGTCTTCCAAAAACCATTTCTGTATCATCTCGCCCGAGTACGCAGGATCCTCGGAATTAAATTTTATTGCTTGTACAATTCTCTTGCCTGGAACCAACTCCAAAAACTTACCTTGGGCCACGTCAGTGTTTTCCGAAGTCTTGCCAGGGGGTGAATCATCCATTTCGTACGTGAGGGTCATTCTATAAGCTCCGCCTACGCGCGGATCAAACATGTCAATTTGACCCGACATTCCTTTTGGTGGAAGCCACGAAACAAAGGCTTCTGGGGTTAAAAATGCCTGATAGATGGTTTGTGGTGATGCCATAATCACTCTTGATGCAGAATCTATTCGCTTGTTACTTGACGCATTCTCCATGGTAAATCCTCCTTCTAACGTTCCGTTTATTTTAAAGTTTATCATATATGAATACAAAAATTTCTTCCCGATTGCGCAAAGCTCTTCTTTTACCTTAACAATCTAGACCGATTTTCGTTTACCACAATACGTACAACCTTCGCACTTTCAACCAGAGCTTTATAACTAGAGCATGCCCCTGTATATAATTCTGTGTGCTTAGTGTAAGTGGGACAATTCATTATAACGCCATTTATTTGTTTTTAGAGTTAAGATTACCATTGAAAACGCTCTTCCTAACGTTCTCTACTATGTTCATATGCTAAACGGACTTTACCCCAAGCTTTCCTGTAACCAATCCTATTATGACACCAATCAGACAGAGTATTAACCAAACCTTTCGACTTCGAGAAGTGTTTAGAGCATGCCAGCCTGCTAGACATTTTTTTTGATTCGTCAACAACACATTCACTCCATTCTTATTTATTGAAATGGCTAATATTTCTGTTTTTCAATATTTAATTCGAGCTATAAAAAAACTCCCCTCAGATAAACAGATTTTACTTTTTATCTATCTACCTATTGGGGAGCATATCATTTTTTTATTAAAAAAATTTGATCATGTTCATCTGTCATTCCACAATAACACCTAATTACGGAACAACACAACCTCTAATAGGAATATAATAATAACAGTGATAGTATGTTCCTATTAGATTTTGCTTTGCCGTCTATCTAACGATTATAACCACTCCGTACGATCCGACTAACCATTTCAGCATTAGGGTATCCCACTTCTTCACAGATAGCGACTACAGCTTCTACATCATATGAAATACGTCTAATCGATGTGGTTACATGTTCACCACCCACCTCAACTAATGCATATGATGCCTGAGGGTTCCCGTCAAAAGGAAGGCCAACAGCGCCGCAGTTTATAAGACATTTTCCACTTAAGTAACGACTAAAAGGTTGATGAATATGACCATAAATATAGATGTCCGCATCACTTTTCATCATTTGTTCTTCAACCATTAAGTGATCATCAACATTTGGCGCTACAACATCAAATAAACTATTAGGTGTGGCATGAAAGGCTTGAATCGTTAATTCACCAACCTCAAAAGTTAGTTCCGTTTTTAGCGTTTTCAAATAATCAAGAT
This sequence comes from Bacillus sp. JCM 19058, assembly GCA_001310555.1. The sequence continues at coordinate 2,042 of BAXO01000105.1, read as the reverse complement.
TAGTTTGAGATATCCTCTCCAATACCCACTCTCGTTCTTGGCTAAATGGGCCAATAATCTCGTCGGGAACCTCACCCGGTTCTATACCTCTTATCATCCATTCTTCCGAGTTCCCTTTAATCGTTGGTACACCCAACCGTCTAATTCTTTCTACTACGCGTTCCGTTTCAGGTCCAAGCAAACAAAGATCACCAAGAACAGCTATTTGGTCTACATTCATGCTCTTAATATCTTCCAAAACCGCTTCTAAAGCTGGAATATTGCCATGAATGTCAGAAATAAATGCCAGTCTCATTGAATCCCCTCCTCGAATCATTCATTCCATATTCCTTTCATTCCTAATATTCAATTAAATATCCCGATTACACATTCCTCTATCTTATTCAAAAGTAAGCGCCGATTCAGGAATAAACCAAAAAGCTCCTACTATGCTCTCAAAACCTTTCCTGTTCCTTATCAAGATGTCTTGAGAATTTCCATAATCATAAAATTATCGAATAAAGTATCCTAACTTTAACTTAACTTCGCTTTTTCTTTGGGGCTACCTGCCTTTAACTGAGTATAATTGTTCTCGATTGATCGATTTCAAATATTTTCACGCTGAACAAGTTCCGTGCATCGATTGATAATCCACGGTAATAGGTCATCGGTGCCTTGAGCGGCAGCACTCATATAGACCTCATAGAGTCCGCAATGTAACTGATAACATAAAAGTCGCTCTGGAGCGTAATTTGTATCACTCGATCCTTCAAGCTCTTTAATTACGTGTTTCATGTGATTTTCATTCCAAAAAAGAAGTGTAGCCAGTTCATATAACGGGTCACCAAAAAGAGATAAATCCCAATCAATTACTGCAGTGATGCTACTTTTATCTGTCAAAACATTGAAAGAGCCAAAATCGCCGTGAATTAGACTACGCTTTTCCGGGCAATACTTGTTTAAATCCTCAATGTATGTAAACATTCTTTCTATTGTTTCCATATTTAAATGATCACCCACAAGATTCCAATCATAATATGAAGGGTCCCAGATACTTTTTAGAAAAGCATTCCAACTTAAAAATGGTGCTTCTCCTTTAAAGTTAAACCTTCCAAATCCAGTAGTCCCCGATAGATTAGTATTTGCGATTGTCCTAACAACATCAACAACAGGCTTTGTAATTAGCTGTAATTCATTCTCCTCTAAATCTTGAATTCTCACTCCATCAGCTTTCCGCGAAATACAAAATGAACAACCGTCTTCCATCTGATCAACTTCAAGGACCTCTGGAATGGGAAGTGATTTACGTTTAAACATACGACTAACATAAGCATCTTTTTTTTAAAGCCATTGATAGATTTATTGATTCGAATTACATAGTTGCTTTCTTCAAATCTGAAGCTAAACGCTTGGGATGACAGCCCTTCCGTAAGCTGATAAAAATCAGAAATGTTCCCCCAGCGCTTTTCTATGAATGCTTTCACATTATCTTTTGAAATTGTCGTTTTCATAAATTAACACCTCCAATTTTAATCTCTTTTCCCAGTGATAGTTTCTCGACAAGTTGTTTATATAACTTGACGTATAAGCAACTGTATGGGTTGTGTGATAAAGGAACTCTATCTAACTGTCCTTTTAGTTTAATCCATTATCTGGACCGATTGTTGAATTAAGAGAGACTTTTTCTAAATAAAATTTCTCGTCAACTAGAACTTTTTATAAACCTGTGCGTAGGCAACTTTCAATTGCTCTCGAAATTTTTTTTATTTTCATCTTCTAACTTCTCATTCTTACATTTAAGCGATTGTAAAAGGGCTTCCTTATCCTAGATGGGTTCTTTCTTTGGACTCAATATGAATTACATAAATGAGATGGACCCTCACCTCAAGCGGTAAAGGTCCATCTTTTTTTAATCAGCTAGTTTTGCCAGCCTCTCTTTAATATCTAATGAAACAACCGTTTTTTAATTTTGGCAGACTGAATCGAGGGTTTGAATTCCATGAAATTAAATTTAGAAATATAAAAATAATAATAATCGTTTTCTTGTTAGTATTTTTTCCAAA
>BAXO01000104.1 GCA_001310555.1 Bacillus sp. JCM 19058 | reverse complement strand
TCACATGATCGTGTTCGGCTTTTACACTCTATCATTTCGGGATGATAAAATCGTATTCAAGTTACTACTAACGGAATAACAAAACAAACAGGAAATTGAGGAATAACCTAGAATGTGTTTATGAACGGAAAAACACTAGGGAGGCATTTGAATAAACGATGGAAATTATGACCTTTAATTTACGCTATCAAAATATGAACGATCCCGAATTTCATTTGTGGGAAGATCGTTTGCCAAGAATTAAAAATTTAATTGAGCATAGGAAGCCTGACGTTATCGGGACTCAGGAGGGGCTATATCGGCAAATCGTAAGCTCGATCAAGCTCTTTCAGACTATCGCTGGATTGGCCTTGGCCGGGAAGGCGGGAGCAAGAGTGAATTCGGCGCGATTTTTATCGTACTTCTGCGGTTGAACCGTTAGAATACGATTATTTTTGGCTGAGTGAGACGCCTAAAACGATTGGCTCCAAATCGTGGAATACCTCTATTACCCGAATGGCTACGTGGATTCGTTTTGCCGAACGCGCCACTGGGAAAGAGTTTTATGCAATTAATACTCATTATGACCACGTTTCTGAGGAAGCTAGAACAAACAGCTCAGCGTTAATAAAAGAGCAGATAGACACATTCGAAGATGGGCTCTCAGTTTTATTGTTCGGCGACTTTAATAGCACGAATGTGGACCAATCACACCACTCACTTGTAGCAGAAGGTCCCTTTGAAGATTTATATGATACTGCTAAGATGATAAACGGCAAGGAGCTCGGTACCTTTAATAATTTTCGAGATCCGACTGGCGGAGGCAAAAATAATCGCATTGATTGGATCCTTGCAGCGGGGCCCGTAGAGGCAAAAACGATAGAAATTGATGATACGAGAGAGAATGGCTACTATTTAAGCGATCACTACCCTGTTGTGGCAAATGTTAAAATACGATAATGGTGTGAAGGGAAAAGCGATGGCTACTCTCTCTTTCGAGCAATAGCAATGAAGGAGACACAGCTCCAGCTTAAGGAGCTGTGTTTTCCGTGCATAAAGGTGATTGTTAGAAAAGAAAGATGATAGAGGTATGAAAGGAGCATAAGCAATGACACTGGGTGCTATTCATCACATTGAAATATATGTCTCAAATTTAACGAAATCAGTGGAGTTTGGGGCTGGCTCTTAACTGAGCTAGGATATACCGAATACCAGAAATGGGAGAAGGGGCGTAGCTGGAAGAACGGTGACTCCTATCTCGTCTTTGTTCAAGCAGAAGAGCGTTTTTTTTAAAAAATAGCTATCATCGCTGTCAGGTTGGTTTAAATCATCTCGCTTTTCACGCAGCTTCTCGGCAGCAGGTGGATGAAATGACGGAGCGCTTGCGCGAAAAAAAATGCCCTATCCTTTATGAGGATAAACATCCATATGCAGGCGGCATGAATCATTATGCAGTTTATTTTGAAGATCCAGATCGCATTAAAGTAGAGCTAGTCGCGCCGACTGGTTATTAACACATAAACTACTGTTCAGAAACAGGTCAAAGCGCTATGTATCAATTGGTCAAGACTTTAAACTCCCACGACATTCGGAATAAAGTCAAATCCTGAACACGCCTTTAGCGAAACCATGGCTTGCCAGGGGCTAGCGGCTTGCAGGAAGCATGTAGAAAAAGAGGGGTATGGAGTTGCAGAGGACTTTTGGAACTAATTTCGACCCCTTTTCACTACTTGTTCATCGGGGTCCCTTCCTTTGCGATAGATGAAAAAAAGGAGTATGAGAATTGAGTTCCCACACCCTTTATAACGACTCAAGCTGCCCAATTCTTCCGCAGCATGATAGCACCTGCCAGCGATACCTTTATTGCCTAACGGCCAGCTCAAATCAATATTTGTTTAATGTATGATACCGACTTCAGTCAAGGGCCAAAAGCGTAAATCGACTTTTCCGACGATCTGCTCCTTATGAATAAAGCCAATTCGGCGACTGTCAAGACTGTTAGGGCGATTGTCTCCAAGTACAAAAACGTGCTCGGGCGGCACGACCTCAGGCAAGCTGAAATCAATTGTGTAAGACCGATCAAGCGCTTCGTGAATTTCTTTTTCAATGAAAGGCTCTTCCACCGCCACATCGTTTACGTAAAGAACATCCTGCTCATAGCGAATCGTATCTCCCGGCAAGCCAATAACCCGTTTAATATAGTCCTCTTCCTCCGTTGCGTGAAAAACGATCATATCAAATCGTTCAGGCTCCGAGAAGCCATAGCCTATTTTATTCACAATAAATCGTTCTCCGTCATGGGCATTTGGCAGCATGGACTCCCCTCTGACTTCATAGCTAGTAAATAAGAACGTTCGGACGACGATCGCTAATAATAAAGCAACAAAAATTGCCTTAATCCAGTCGACCCACTCATTTTTACTCGATTCCATGCCCCTCTCCCCCATATGCTTTTTCCTTTAATTTATCATTCTTTACAAACGATAACAACCTTATGAATCCCTACGGATAAATCATAATTTTAATGCTTTTGTCTTTTTCAGTCCGTGCGACTTCAATCGCCGCCTGAATATCCTGAAGTCCGTACTTATGCGTAATCACTTGATCTAAATCAACCTTCGCATTAGTTAATGCCTGAATCGCAGCCGGGTATGTATTCGCGTACCGGAAAATGCCGATCAAATCGATTTCTGAATCAATGATATGGGCGATATTTAATGGAACTTGCTCAACTGTAGCAATCCGACAAGTATCATTCGTCCGCCGCGATTAATGAGCGGGACGCTGTCGGAAATGACTTTGTGGTTGCCAGAAGATTCAATGATAGCGTCAACCCCGCTCCCCGTAGCCACTGCCAAGCTATTCTCTATACTTTCGGAAAGCGGATCAAACGATTTCGTTACCCCGAGCTGCTCAGCTAGCTGCCGCCGAAAAGGAACGACATCAGTAGCATAAATTTCATTGACGCCAAAAAGCTTTGCCGCCTGTACAGCAAGTAAGCCGATCGGGCCAAGTCCGGTAATTAGCAGTCGGTCAGAAGGGAGAATCCGTCCCCTCTTCATCGCATGAAGGCCAACAGATAGCGGTTCTAGTAACGCTCCTTCTTCGTAGCTCATCCCGTCTGGCAAAGGAAAGACAAAATCGCTGCGGATCGTGACAAACTCGGCCCACGCTCCATCGACCGGAGGTGTGGCCATGAAAATAACATCAGGACATAAATTATAGCGGCCCGACTTGCAATATTCGCAACGTCCACAGGCTACCCCCGGCTCAACAGCGACACGTTCGCCTATCGTAACATTAGTAACTGCTTCTCCGACATCGACCACTTCGCCGGCGAGCTCGTGTCCTAATATTAATGGTTGTTCCACAACATAACGGCCGATTTTACCGTGCTCATAATAATGAACGTCAGAGCCGCAAATTCCGATACAATGAACCTTAATGAGCACCTCGTCTTTTTGAGGGGCTGGCTTTTTTACCTTTTTGACCGCAATTGAAAAAGGCTTCTCAAGCACAGCTGCGTTCATATACTGTTCTACCATCTCACTGTCTCCTTCTATACTTATTCGCTTTTTTTAATCCTTCTCATTATGCTCTGTTCGCTCATCCAAAAGTGTAACTAATGCACACGAATGAATTCGCCTCCACAAAATGGGTGCTGCAAAAGCTACTTCGACTATGCAAGCCCCTTTAGAGTATTTCGAGGAGGAGGCAATTTACACCTGCATCGTTGACAATCTTTTTACTTATGATTTCGTCATACCTTTAGCACTTCCCGTTCGCTCCGGGTCGGACGTCGTCTTGTCTCAGATGAGCTCCTGCCAATGAAACTGTAAAATCCCCCCTCTGAACATTCAGAGAAGGGGGATTCATTATCTGTTTAACAGACTTCCGACATAACGGAGTAATTCGTTTGCCGAGACTGAATTGTAGCCGTGTTCGTCAATGAGGCGGGCGATGACTTCATTGATTTTCTTCAGCTGTGTTTCATCTGGCGTCGAAGTCGAGGTTGTGATTTTGACAATGTCCTTCAAATCGGCGAACAGCTTTTTCTGAATCGCTTCCCGCAGCCGCTCGTGTGAATTGTAGTCGAACTTCTTCCCTTTTCTTGCATAGGCTGAAATTCGAATGAGAATTTCCTCACGAAAGGCCTTCTTCGCATTTTCTGAAATGCCGATTTGTTCTTCGATTGAGCGCATGAGCTTCTCGTCAGGCGTCATTTCTTCGCCTGTTAACGGATCCCTTAGCTTGTTTTTGTTGCAATACGCTTCGACATTATCCAAATAATTGTCCATCAATGTTTTCGCCGATTCATCATAGGAATAGACGAACGCTTTTTGCACTTCCTTTTTCGCAATCGAATCGTATTCATTTCGCGCGACAGCAATGAAATCCTGATATCGTTCGCGGTCCTCTTTAGAGATCGATGCATGCTGATCAAGGCCTTCTTTAATTGAGCGCAAAACATCGAGCGCATTGATTGAAGTTAATTGCTTACGAATAATCGCTGAGGAAATACGATTGATGACATAGCGCGGGTCGATTCCGGTCATCCCTTCATCTGGATGCTCTTTCTTTAGCTCAACCAAATCCTGAGAATTAAAGCCTTCTACGCTTTCGCCATCATAAAGCCTCATTTTTTTTCACTAAATCGATTCCTGGCTTTGTCGACTCCTGTAGCCTCGTTAAAATAGTAAAAATAGCGGCCACCTTTAATGCATGGGGCGCGATATGGACATGAGACAAATCGCTTTCTTCAATCATCTTCTGATAGATCCGTTCTTCATCTGTCAGCTTCAAATTATATGGGATTTTCATGACAATAATTCTTGAATGAAGCGCTTCATTTTTTTTATTCGTAATAAACGATTTGTACTCAGATTCATTCGTATGAGCAACGATGAGCTCATCAGCGGAAATTAACGCAAATCTCCCGGCTTTGAAGTTCCTTCCTGCGTTAAAGAGAGCAAATGCCACAGAAATTTTTCATCACACTTCAGCATTTCTTGAAACTCCATCATCCCTCTATTTGCTTTGTTTAATTCACCATCAAAGCGGTAAGCACGGGGATCAGACTCTGAGCCGAACTCAGCGATCGTTGAGAAATCAATACTCCCTGTCAAATCGGCAATATCCTGAGATTTTGGGTCAGACGGGCTGAACGTCCCGATCCCTGTCCGTTTATCCTCTGAGAAAAAAATGCGCTCAACGATTACATCCTCGATGCGTCCGGCGTATTCCTCCTCAAGCCTTACCATATTTAGTGGAGACAAATTCCCTTCAATTTTTATTCCGTATTCCTCGTAAAAATCAGCGCGCAAATGCTGAGGAATTAGATGCAAAGGATCCTCATGCATCGGGCACCCTTTAATCGCATACACTGCCCCGCGCTCTGCTCGTGAGTACTGCTCCAACCCTCGTTTTAACGTGGTCACAAGCGTCGACTTCCCGCCACTGACAGGGCCCATCAGCAATAGAATACGCTTGCGTACATCAAGCCGTTTGGCAGCCGAATGGAAGTATTCCTCCACCAGTTTTTCAATTGATTCCTCTAGTCCATAAATTTGATCACTAAAGAATGAATAAGTTTTTTTGACCATTCACTTCTTCCACACCAGCATCTTTAATCATATGATAAACGCGGGAGTGTGCGGTCTGAGCAATCCAGGGCTTTTTGTTCAAGAGGGCTAAATAGTCAGCAAAGGTTCCTTCCCACTTAAGTCGTTCCTCTTCTTCTCTAAAATTCTCAATTTTTTTCAGGATATCCATTGTTGCGTACCTCCATTCTCGTGATCAAGAGCGAGATTAATACACTTTATGCAAATGCAGAAGTGAACATGCATCCATTTGGGTAGGGCACTCTTCATTCGAATCATTCCAAAACAAAGACTAATCTTTTTCCCTCCAATCTGAAAAACAATGATAAAATCATAATATGCTAGAGGAAGTGAGTGTTTACTATGCTGCAAAAATGTACGGGCTGGTTTTTCATTTTAATTATGTTCAGTGGGTTTATTATGCTGCTTGCAGAAGTAAGTGCTGAAATGGATGAGGTACAGTCCCTTGAACAAATGATTGAGGAACGTGTAACGCTCAAGGATATTACGCTTTCGTCAAACAGTTATATCTATGACCGAGATGGGAAGTTAGTATCAGAAATTTACGAGGAAAATCGGATTTATCTCCCAATCGAACAAATTCCCGAACGGTTTATTGACGCTTTTATTGCGACGGAGGATCACCGCTTTTTTGAGCATAAAGGCTACGATCTGTCCTCTATAGTCCGGGCAGCGGTTACAAATGTGAAAAACCAAACGATCGAAGAGGGTGCAAGTACAATGACACAGCAGCTTGTCCGCAACCTCTTTCTCAGCCATGAAGTTAGCTATGACCGAAAGTTCAATGAACTGCTTTATGCCTATGAGCTCGAAAAGACATACAGTAAAGAAAACATTATCGAAATGTATTTAAACACTATTTATTTTCATAATGGAGTTTACGGCATCGAAGCAGCTAGTCAGTTTTACTTGGACAAAAGCAGCAGTGAGCTCTCGCTCGCGGAAATCGCTTTTCTAAGTGCTGTTCCTAATAACCCGAGTCATTATAACCCAATTAAAAACAGTGAACGGACGAAGCTGAGACAGGAATGGATTTTAACAAAAATGAGTGAGCAGGAAATGATTGAGGACAGCGAGCTGGAGGAAGCGCTCAAGGAGCCGATCGTCCTAGATGTTCAAAATCGAGTAGACCGCTACCCGGATTACGTGACTTATATCCACCACGAGCTAAGGGAACTAGTTGCTGAAGCTGAAGGCTTTCGCTCCAGGCTTGCGCAAGCGCCTGATGCAGAGACAGAGGAGGCAATCGATCATGAGCTCGATAACCGAGTAGCCGCATTACTTGAGCAAGGACTCCATATCGAGACTGCCCTTGATCCACCGCTGCAGGAAAATGCGGTGCAAGCATTAAACAAGCGGCTAGGCTCGTCAAGCATCCAAGGAGCAAGCGTGATCATCGATCATCACTCGCATGAAATTGTTGCGATTACCGGAGGGACGGACTATCAAAAATTCGATTTTCACCGAGGCTATCAAAATTATCGACAGCCCGGTTCTTCGATAAAGCCCTTGCTCGTTTACGGACCGTACCTCGACCAGCACGACCTTCTACTCGGAAGCACGGTCAATGCCGACAATTTCTGTATCGGCAATTATTGTCCGAAAAATTACGGGGGTGGTCAATACGGAAATGTCAGCCTGAGGACGGCCTTTAAGTATTCTTATAATACTCCGGCTGTCCGCTTACTGAACAGTTTATCGGTCGAGACCGCCTTTTCCTACTTGGAAAATTTCGGGTTCGAGCAGCTTGATCCTAATGATTATCGCCTCCCGTCCGCATTAGGTGGTTTCACTTATGGCGTTTCCCCGCTCGAAATGACAAGAGCCTATACCGTTTTCGCTCAAGGTGGAGCCTATACTCCCGCCTATGGAATTCGCTCAGTCAAAAACAAGGCTGGTGAAATCGTGTACGCATGGGACCAAGCAAAGACTGAGCTCTGGAAGGCAAGCGCAAATGATAAAATGCGCGAGCTACTAAAAGAAGTTGTGGCGAGCGGCACCGGGCAACACGCCGCATTTACCGCCCCGTACCTCGGCGGTAAAACAGGAACGACCAACGAATATCACGATCTATGGTTTGTCGGCTTAACAGACAGCTACACAGCCGGAATCTGGGTAGGAAAAGATAAGCGAGAAAGCATTTATTCGTTTTCAAGAAATAACCCTCACTTACTCATCTGGAGAGAAATGCTGGCCAGCCATTAACGCTCGTCCTCCCTTCCGTCAAAAGAGTATACTTGTGAGGTACAATTTCACGAAGCGCTTCAATTGTGTGAGAATCGTTGTCCCAAGTCCAAATTGATCATACACACAAAAAGGCTCACAGATTTCGCCAGAGAGCCCTTTTCTTATTGCTTTTTCCTTCCGAGCGAACGCGTAGAAATATGTTTACTCTTGGCGCTACAGGGGCAAGCTTGCCATAAAGCTATTGTATAGCTTCACAAGCGCATAAACCACAGCCACTCCGAAAAGGCACCACCAAAAGACATGAAAAAAAATAAGGCCGACCAAACCAGGCGCTGACAAGGAATTGCTCACCTTAAAGACGAAAAAAAACAAAATAGCATAAACAGGCAAAAGTGAACAAAGCTATTAACAGTCGCCAATCATGAACGAGAAAAAGCGAAAATAAACCCGAGATTAAAAAAAATCCATGAACCATTATGGATTTTTATTAATTCGTAGCCGTCTTCGTCCTTTGAAAAAAAACAGCATGGAGAGCTCAGTCATTGTATTGGCAATAAGCTTCAATGCGGCAAAAACCATAAAGAAAAACAATAGCAGCAGAAAAAAGTAGCGTCAGCTTAATTCCGTGCTCAGAAAAAAAATTCTCTCATGCCGTCGTACAAACCAAACTCAACGAACTGTCCGAGAATGAAGCCCTGTAAATAAAGGGCAAAAGATAAGCTGTATAATAAAATAGATATTAGCGGAAAATGACCAGTAATGTAACGATTTGACACAGTAACATGTCTCCTGTCTGTATCGGGCTCGCTTTGATTGTAACGTCCCAGTCTGGAAGTGGCAATAGGTTTGTTCTCTTCCGACACTCGTTTGTCAAACTTTAACCCTCCATATAAAATTTCTTGCTGGAAACATTTCTTTCTAGCTCGAGTTGATTTATAATGGAGGAAGCATAATGAACAAGGAGGAAAGTAAATGGGCACACTTCTAATCCTTGGCGTCTGTGTTGCATTTTTGGTCTCTATTTTTACAGCAGGCTATGATGACAATCCAAACAAAAATTAAAAAGCTCGTCTGACCTTTTATTGGGTTGGACGAGTTTTTATTTCGTGTAATAAATTGTTGGTAGCTATCGCAAAATAAAAGCTCTCCCAGCTCGATTCGGATTAGACAGCTGTACCGATATGTAACGCGCTACTTTTTAAATCGCTAGTTCAAGCCGATAAACCCTTGTTGACGGACGCTTCATAAATAATAATCGCCGCCGTGTTGGACAAGTTCAAGGAACGAACGTTATCGGTTTGCGGTATACGAAAGCAGCGGTCCAAATGAGCATCCGTCAGCGTTTTTGGCAATCCTGTTGTTTCACGCCCAAAAACAAAAAAAATGATCGACCTTTTGGTCCGTATAGTCGAAGTCGCTGTAATTCTTTGTTCCCACCGTTTCAATAAAATAAAATTCTCCCTTCGGATATAAGGAAAACATCTCTTCTAACGAATCGTAATAGTGAATATTCACATTTGGCCAATAATCGCAGCCCGCCCGCTTCAGCATTCGATCATCAGTTGAGAAGCCAAGCGGTCTAATCAGGTGGAGTGCTGTATTTGTCCCCGCACAAGTACGGGCAATATTACCTGTGTTAGCAGGGATTTCAGGTTGATAAAGGACAACGTGCAAGCCCATAAAAAATACACCTCTGTTTCTTTTTACAATCAACGTTCATTATAGCATTGTTCCCTTGCTGCTGCCCAATTAAAATAAACTGTCAGAGCCGATTTAATTATAAATAGCAATCGGAAAGAAATCGCTATATTTGTTCTGTGCTATGATAAAGTTAATCAATTGTACAAAGGAGATTTAACATGAGGAAAATCATTTTTCAAATCATGACAAGCCTTGATGGCTTCATTGAAGGAGCTGACCGAGAATTAGATTGGCACGTTGTTGACGAAGAGTATCACGAATTTGCCGAAGAGGTGCTTCGATCGGTTGACGCTATTTTGTTTGGACGAGTGACGTATCAGCATATGGCGGACTATTGGCCAACCCCATTTGCTATTGAAAACAATCCAAGCATTGCTGAAAAGATGAATAACTTGCCGAAATTTGTTTTTTTCTAAGACGCTGAACAAGGCTGAATGGCATAATACTAAGCTAATAAAAGGAGATACGCTAGAAGAGATAGCGAAGCTCAAGCAACAGCCTGGCAGAGACATCGTCCTCCTCGGCAGCTCCAGCTTCGCTTCCGCGTTAGCAGAGCTTAGCTTAATTGACGAGTACGTTATTATCGTCAACCCTGTCGTTCTCGGGAGAGGGACGCCTTTATTAAAGGATAAAAAGAAAAAGCTCGAGCTGAAGCTTCTAAAAACGAAAGTTCTTCGCTCAGGCAACGTCATTCTTTATTATAAGCCTAACAGTTCCGGTTAAAAGTCTTGTCATAATAAAGACGTTGAACATAGGTCAATTCCATAAAGGCGCAACCCTAAACCAAAATACGGAAAAATTTATACTTAATTTCTGGAGTCCAGGCAGTTGAATCCTCATAAGCCCAATGCCTCATACGGCTATTGGTCGTTTGCGCATTCACAAGCGGTTCCCCATAGGCGTCTTTGGCTACCACTATCGTCGTATGCTGCCAGCGATCATCTCCATTGAAGTCATAGCAAATGACATCACCGGGGAGCAAGTCACTCGCTTTTTCTTGCTCCTCCCCTCTAAGGCCTGATTTCGCGCCGCTCAAATTCCAGCGAAAGGAATGGGCTACTGACCAGCTGTAGCTCCAATTGTCACCGGAAAACCACCAGCCCTTCCCTCGTTCAGGATGTCCGTTCATTTGCGCGCCGCCCGCGCGTACGCATTGCGAAATGAAATTCGTGCAATTGTCCGTAAATTGCTGGTATTGGGGATTATAGTCATCCCACCATCGTTCGGCGTATCGGACGGCTTCCAGACGATTATACCCTTTGGACACGCTTCTTTTAGTCTCGTCCTCTCCACGCTTTTCCTCCGTGAGACGCCGCTCTCCCAAAACAGGCATCGTTATTTCTTCATCCTCGTGTAATTCGTTATGGACAAATGTGGCACGCCGCTGCTGCTGCTGTTCCTCCATGTATATCTTACTCCCCTGCCGCAATAAATGCTCATAGTGAAGCGCATAATCGATCTGCAGCTGATGCTCGAATGCTCTCTGCCCAATCAGTTGACCGCGCACATTCGAACGAACTAATTCAGCCTTTCGTCTTTTCAACGCCTCCTCCTTTCTTGCCATACGCTGACTTTCCTGTTCAGAGTAAAGATGTTCGCCTCTTTGAGTAATAAACTCGTCATTTCGCTGCTTAATCAGCTCGAGAAGTAATTCCTTGGCCGCTTTGCTCATTCCGCTCCCCCTTTCATTTGCATTTCTACAACATATGTGTAAAAGGCGTAATCATGTTTATTGATCTTGCATAATCCATTGAATAAATATTGATTATATTGTATATTTATAACAATACTTACTTCGTAAGCTACATTCGCCGAAAATCGGATAGCGTTTCGCTTAGTAAAGTATAGATACTGAGGTGACGAATATGAAGCTAACCCCAATAACAACAGACATGGAATTATTTCTCTGTGAATTGAAGACGAGCGACTTTTCGAACGTACGAATTCAAAAATTATGCAATATTCTTTTCGATAACGACCAGTCTCAGTTAGACAAAATCGAAATAGCTTTCCGATTTGTCCGTGATCAAATTGCCCATTCATGGGATATTCAAAGTAAACGTGTTACCTGCAAAGCCTCTGAGGTTCTCCGTTATCGCGAAGGGATTTGCTATGCCAAGTCAAACTTGCTTGCCGCTCTTCTTCGTTCACAAGGTATTCCGACAGGCTTCTGCTATCAAAAGCTGATGCTTTTCGATACACCAGAGCATGGCTATTGCGTGCATGCCCTTAATGCTGTTTTCGTTTTCGACTTGTCCCGCTGGTTTCGTCTTGACGCCCGGGGAAATAAGGAAGGAATCGCAAGTTCATTTTCAATAACCGAAGAAAGGCTAGCCTTTTTTCCTAATCCAGAAAAAGGTGAGATCGATTATCCGAAGATTTACTTTGAACCGAACCCTAAAACAATCGCAGTCTTGAACACACATGCTGATGCTTTGCTCATGTATCTGCAGCAATTGCCAGAATCTATTTAGAAAGGTCGCCGATTAATGAACTTCTCTACTTATCGTGCCACATGCGAGGATGCCGATTTAGTCTATCTAACGATGATGCGTGCTTTTCAAGTCTATGCGAATGAAAATCCGCCTTCTAGCGCTTTAGTCGAAACTGTTCATTCTATTTCAGCGGCGTTGAAAATGGCGAATTCGCAATCATCTGCTGTCACCGAGCCACTGCAGTCGGGAGCGTAAGGTTTACCTTATCAGAAAATGAGCTTTATTTTTTTTCGATTAGCGGTTATCCCCGAATATCAAGGTTTAGGCGCAGGCAAACGCTTGTTAATATCGTTAGAAGAGATTGCCGATAAAGAGCGTATTCCCATTATTTCTTGTAAGGGTGCGTGCGTCATTAAAGAAAAATTTGCAGTGGTACGCTGCCCTTGGCTTCAAAGTGAGGCATGAACAAGGAACCTCCAATAAAAATGAGCGTGTAGAGACGATTGCCCTCAAAAAAAACGCGTGACAGCTTTTGACTTGTGAACTCGGTAAGGCTTATTGAAACGGGTTCACTGTCTACTTATTCCGCTTTCAAACAATCTAAAGTAAAACCACGCATTGCCTTCTTGCAAAGACAATGCGTGGTTGCTAGGATATCTTTTCAATTGTTCCTTCTAAGCTTAGCAGCAATTCCTTTTTATCGAGACCACCGCCATAGCCTACCATATTCCCGTTGCTGCCGATTACTCGGTGGCAAGGAACAATAACCGGAATCGGATTTTGGTTATTGGCGCCGCCTATTGCGCGTACAGCTTTTGGTGCACCGACAGATTGTGCAACCTGCTTATACGAACGGGTTTCTCCGTAGCCGATTTGCAATAGAGCTTCCCAAACCTTTTTCTGAAAAGGAGTACCGCACAAATGAAGCGGAAGCTCAAAGGCTGTACGCTTTCTATTGAAATACTCGTGCAGCTGCCTTTTCACCTGCTGCAAGTTTTCAGTACAGTGCTGCAGTTCGCCTGTCAGGCCCATCTTCTTTAGACGGGCTTTAATCGTTGTGTCATTGCTGGAAAAGCTGCCAAACTGAATTTGGCAAAGACCTGCATCTGTTGCGACCATCGTCAAGATACCAAGGGGACTCTCCATTTCGTCGACATACAATACCTTCTGCTCTGTCATGTCATCCCTACTTCCGATTGTACAATCTTACTATTAGCTTACCTTAGTTCCTTTAAGCTTTTCCATTGAGTTACTCTTTGTTTTTAAGCAAAATAAGCCCTCTTTCTATCTCTTGCTTTGCTTCCTCGTCCTTTTCTCGTTTTTTTGCCTCCTTTAGCAATTTTTCCTCATCTTGACCTCCAATTTTAGCTAAAGCCCAGGCGGCTGTTCCGCGAATGACTGGGCGTGGGTCGTCCTTCACTAATTGTCGGAGTACCGGAAGCGCCTTTTTATCTTTAAAATGGGCGAGAGCGATAATCGCATTTCGCTGTATCGGCTTCTTCCCGCGCCACGATCCGGAAATATGTCCGTACTTTCCTTTAAATTCGCGATTGCTAATCGTTAATAACGGTAACAGCTTTGGCTTTGCGATTTCGGGATCGGGCTCCATTTCTGGATGATTATGAACATCAATCCCTTTGTTTTTCGGACATACTTGCTGACAAGTATCACAGCCATATAACCGATTGCCAAGCTTTTTTCGATATTGCTCTGGCAAAAAACCCTTCGTTTGAGTCAGAAAGGCTATGCATTTTTGCGAATCGAGCTGGCCGCCCTGAACTAATGCTCCAGTCGGACAAGCATCGACACATATGTTACAGCTCCCGCATTGGTCTGTAATCGGAGTATCTGGCTCAAACGAAAGAGTTGTAATTAATTCCCCCAAGTAAACATAACTGCCAAATTCAGGCGTAATGATCGCGCAATTTTTGGCGCTCCAGCCAATCCCGGCTCGTTCGGCTACAGCCCGATCCGACAAGACTCCTGTGTCAACCATCGAAACGGTTTTGGCAGCGGGTGCCTTTTCCCGTAAAAATGATTCCAGCTTTTTTTTAGCCTGTCGCGAAGAATATCATGGTAATCCTTCCCCCACGATGCCCGGCAAAAGATCCCCCTTCGTTCTTCCTTCGTGCTTTTTGGTGGATTTTTCATTCTTGATGGATAGGCTAACGCAATCGAAATAATCGAACGAGCCTGAGCTAGACTTTTTGACGGTCGACCCTTTTTGTAATATCGGGCTCTTCAAATCCGGATTGATAGCCTAAGCTTTGCTGAACTTCCAAACGCTCCCTTAACTGTACAAACGGATCTGCTGATGCAAACCCAATTTTGTCGACGCCGATTGTTTTACTATATGCAATCAGTTCTTCTTTTAATTGGGCGGATGTCATGGTTTCTCTCCTTTCATTATTTTTTAATGTGACTTATTGCTACCTTACCGAAGAAGGAAACAGGATTTTACCCTCCCCTTAACAAACGAAGGTTGGTCCTTAGAGGAAATCCGCGATTCTCATTTTCCGGTGCTTTCGCTTGCTAAAAACGGAATCATTATATTCGTTTATGTTAAACTATCCCTATCTGTCATCTTAAGGAGGCTTAATTTTAATGTTAGAGTTAACGATCGCTCCAACCATTAAAGCATTAATTCCCGATTTTAAAATCGGACTTATTACATATCATCATATCGCGATTAGCGATTCACCACAAATGCTAAAAGGCCGTTTGCAATTTTTTTCAGGAAACGCTATCAATCGACTTGGAGGAAAAAGGAATCGCCGATTACATCGGTATTAGCGAATGGCGGGAAGTATTTAAAACGCTCGGCATTTCTCCGGCAAAATATCGTCCATCTGCCGAAGCCTTTATCGTCGCGTCAAGAAAATGCAATTTCTTCCTCTCGTTCATTCAGCTGTCGATCTGAACAATTTCTTTTCCCTGCAATACGAAATACCTTTTGGCATATACGACTCAGCAGCTATCAAGCAGCCTTTAACGCTTCGATTAGGGAAAGAGAATGAAGCGTATCTCGGCTTAAACGGACGGACGAACTCTCTGGCAGGAAAGCTCGTTATCGCTGACTGCGCAGCTCCATTTGGTAGCCCGATTGTCGATTCGGAACGGACGAAAGTGACAAGAGACACCAAGGAAGCGTTGCATGTCGTATTTCTAAGACCTTCACTGTCAATCGAACAAGCTGAGAAGCTTGTTGGCGCAGTGGCTTCTATGTTTACCCAAATCCATGGCGGCAATGCCAATTCCGCCATCATATCATGAGTTGTGGATCCCATCAACCCTATTCTTTCGTAGCTACTAACGAATATACCGTCCGCTCATGCGGAGAGCCTATAGAATTTTTTGTTTAATCAAGGCCATTTATGGGAATTAGTAAAATAATAACGAAAGAAAGGAATGTTGTAAATGAGTCAGGAAAAAGTCTCAACCATTTTGAACAAACAAGTGGCTAACTGGAGTGTACTTTTTGTCAAGCTCCATAACTACCACTGGTACGTCAAGGGACCGCAATTTTTTACTTTGCATGAGAAATTCGAAGAGCTATACAATGAAGCTGCTATCCACATAGACGAACTGGCTGAACGATTGCTAGCGTTGCAAGGGTCACCGGTTGCAACTATGACAGAGCATTTAGAAACGGCTTCCGTCAAAGAAGGCAAGTATGAGCTTACCTCTGACGACATGGTCGCTGACATTGTTAATGATTTCGATACGTTAATCGCCGAATTAAAGGATGGGATGGAGGCTGCCGAGTCGCTAGGCGATGATACGACAGCAGACATGCTTTTGTCGATCCATCAATCCATTGAAAAACATAATTGGATGCTACGTTCCTTTCTAAAATAGACAGAACCGTTTCCTGTTATACAGGGAGCGGTTTTTTGGAAGGACAGCTTAGCATTTATGCCATAACCGATGGCAACAGATCGAGGATTAATCTTAATT
The DNA here is from genome assembly GCA_001310555.1 of Bacillus sp. JCM 19058. The sequence continues at coordinate 2,492 of BAXO01000104.1, read as the reverse complement.
TTGCGGACTGCCAAGTAAGACAAGCTCCTGCACTTTCCTCGGCCTTGAAACGGCCATATCATTTATTGTCCCAACACCATCCATGTCAAGACATGAGGATCCAACCGGGTGAGATGAGCTTGTACGCAACGCTCGCTCGCTTCATCTGTACGCTTCTGAATGATGGCTTGCCTACTCTCCCTCTCAAATACCGCTTCGCATGATCAGCAAATGACTTGATGATTCTTTGCTTGTTTAATTTCATGAGTGTCAGCTTATGTCTCACACGATGGATACGTATAATTATGACGATCGAAAAATACAATTTTAAAAACAAGAGTAGGGTGTGAGAGCGATGGTGACACTAAAATCGGAAATAGAAATCAGTCGCATGCACGAAGCTGGGAAATTGCTTGCCGCTTGCCACAAGGAAATTGCCAAAAAAATAAAACCAGGTTTAACAACTTTGGAAATTGACCAGTTTGTCGAACAATTTTTATCGAAAAACGGGGCGACTCCAGAACAAAAAGGATATAAAGGGTATCCGTTCGCCACATGTGCTTCTATCAATGATGAAATCTGTCATGGCTTCCCACGCAAGACTCCCTTAAAGGATGGCGACATCGTAACAATTGATATGGTTGTCAACTTAAATGGTGGCTTGGCTGATTCGGCTTGGACCTACGCAGTAGGAAGCATTTCAGACAGGACGAGAAAATTGTTAGAAATAACCGAGCAATGTTTAAGTATTGGGATTGAAAAAGCAGTAGCCGCCAACAAAACTGGAGACATTGGTCATGCGATCCAATCGTACGCTGAAGCTCATGGATACTCAGTCGTTCGCGAGTTCACCGGGCATGGGATTGGCAAAACCATGCACGAGCCGCCGCATATTCTTCATTATGGCCCTAAAGGGGAAGGGGTAACGTTAGAGGAAGGCATGGTGATTACGATTGAGCCGATGATTAATGAAGGCTCGTGGCACAGTCAGCTAGACATGAATGGCTGGACAGCACGAACGACTGACGGTAAATTATCAGCCCAGTATGAGCATACGGTAGCAATGACAAAAAACGGCCCGCTAATTTTAACCGAGTAGTAACTAGTAAAATCCCGAAAATCCTCAGCTCGAGGACAATCGGATTTTACTAGTTACACGAAGAGGACAAGACCCTCACTTCTATGCGATGCTCCGTTCTGGCAAAGTCGAAATCCCTACCATTCGTCGATAGTTCAGGCGCATTCATTCCCCTCATTTCGAACCTTGCGCAAACAATTGAGCCGTCGCCCTTGCTGAAAAGCCTGCTTGTCGATAGCTATGAAACAGCGCGCCATAAACCGGCTTAAACGTTGATACAATCGGCTGTACCGGTATATTTAAACAGCTCAGCTCTCTTTCAATCATAGAACGTAGCTTGCGATTCTGTATGAGACCACCTGCAAGCACAAACGGAACCTGCGTGGTCGCTTGCTCCGAATACAGCTTCTCGAATAAAACCAGTCCATAACGACAGATTTGCTGACTCGTTTTATTGAGAATACTTAAGGCGTCCTCGTCCCCAGATAAGGCCGCGTCAAAAACAAGCGGCGCCAAACTGGCAATAAATTGCTTCGGATTCGCTTGTTTATACAAAATCGGTATGGCCTCTGGCAATGTCTCGACGTTCAAATGCTTGAGTAGACGCAAACCGATATCCGTTTGTTGCTCCTGATCAAATGCTGCAAAAATTACTTGTAAGGCGTCATAGCCGATCGAATAGCCGCTTCCCGGATCAGCACCGATAAAATGCCCCCAGCCACCTACGCGCGCCCTTTTACCATCGTTAACCCCAAATGCAATCGAGCCCGTTCCAGCTATGCAAACCATTCCGTCTTCACCGAAGGTACCGGAAAAAAGCGCAATTTCTGCATCGTGTGTTACGATGGCCTGCCAGCTTCGCTCCGACTGCTCAGCAAAGCACTGCCGCCATGCCTTCACATCAACATCCCGTCCCAACCCAGCAAGACCAATCGTAACCGTAACCGGGCCCTCTTTATCTCCTGCTTCGCCGATAAGTGTGCGAATCAGTCGAGTGACGAGACGGGCGGAGGAAGCAAAGCCAATGACATGAGGGTTGGAAGCACCTGATGTCGTCCTTGCGAGAAGCTCCCCCTTTCCATTGCACAGCAAGCCTTCTGTTTTCGTACCTCCGCCATCAATCCCAATAAAAAGCATCCGGTTCACCTCAACGCCCGTTATTTATTAGTTAAGTATACCAACGGTGATTTTAAAGGTCAATAAATTTAAATTATTTTTGAAATAAAATTACAATGCTTATTGTAGAACAGCGATCTGCGGACTTCTTTAGCTAAATCGTATTAATAGCTGTACCAAAGCGCTTCAGGAGAATAGCGGTTTAGGACAACATACCATCGGTCAAATCCTCGACCTAGGTGACAAGCTAATTCACGGCATGAAATAGTTGCTTCTTGCTGGATAAGAGCTAAAATGCAACAGAAATATATTCACTTCA
>BAXO01000103.1 GCA_001310555.1 Bacillus sp. JCM 19058 | reverse complement strand
CAAATATAATATTAAACTGTTAAAAATAATATTAAATATACTATAAGTATTCCCTGCATGGAGATGAACTTATTTGCCGATTTTCCACGAAATATCTTTGCAAATGGGTTGATTCCTTTATACTATAGTTTTAGACTTATTGATAGCGCTTACACAATAGCATAAAAGAGTTGATAAAAAAAGATGGGAAAATTAACAGTGTTTCACCATTTTCGAAACATCAAAAACAAAATTTTTTCGGTAGCGATTTTACAATTGCTCGTCTTTATTGTGCTGATCATCTTCGCCTTAAATTTCTTTTCGACTGTGTATGAGGAAAAGGTGTTTGAAGAGTCGGCAAATATGCTCCACCTTTCGTCTACGTTACTCGATGAGGAACTGAGTAAAGTCGAGCGACTTTCATTTTTAGTTAGTACGGATACGTTAATTCAAAACTATATTCGGGCAGCAGCGGCTGCGGAAACCGAATATGAGTTGTATCAGAGAAAGACACTTTTACTTGAGCGGCTAATTGCCTATTACGAGCAAGAAAAGTATATCTCTTCCATTCAAATCTTTGATGCCTATGGGGAGACGTATACGGCTGGTTTAAACTTGGCCCATCCGAGAGAAGACGGTGACATGTACCTGGATATTATTGAGGCTGATGGTCGGAACGTGTGGAGGGAGGTAGAGTCTCGAAATAGTTTGGCGGCAGCAAGGCAAATCCGTGAAAAGGCGAATTTGAGTTTGGCAAGCTTGGGAATCGTCGTTATTACCGTTAATATGAAAGATTTTATTGAAGATACGCTCAATTTTTCACCTAATAAAAATTTCGTCATTACGAAAAATCAAGATATTATTTATTCGAGTAATTTCGAAGAAGAAGGAGATATCAACCGTTATTTTACTGGTGAGGTTACTGACCGTTATGAGATTAAACAGATTTATGATAACGAGTATTTTATTACCTCTCAGCCCTCTAAACATTCGGATTTAACGTATTATAATACGGTTGCCTTTAGTGACCTCGCTGAGGAAACGCAGTTTCTAAATCAGATTGTCATTGTATCCTTCGGTTTGCTGCTCGTATTTGCAGTTGTTCTCAGCCGAAGAGCAGCGCATACGATATCAAAGCCGTTAGAAGAGCTAACCTTAAAAATGAAGCAAGTTCAACAAGGGAACTTTACTAACTTTGAGCCACGAGAGAAAAACAGATATTTTAACGATGAAATCGAACAGCTGCATCGTGACTTTCAGGTGATGGTGAATAAGATCAATCATCTTATTCAGGAGAATTATTCGAAGCAGCTTATTATTAAGGAAACCGAGTACAAGGCACTACAAGCGCAAATTAATCCACATTTTCTATATAATACGCTAGATTCAATCAATTGGCTCGCTCGGGTTAACAAGCAGCATGACATTTCGATCATGGCCGAATCGTTGGGGAGCATGATGCGCAATATTATCGGCAAAAAGAAGCCGTTAATTACAGTGGAAGAAGAGCTGGAGATCGTGAAAGATTACATTACGATACAGAGGTATCGGTATCAGGACCGGCTCCATTTTGAGTTAAAGGTCGAGGAGGGGCTTGGCCGCTATCAAATCCCGAAGCTGACGATTCAACCGACTGTAGAAAATGCGATTCAGCATAGCGTTGAAGAAATCGTTTCAGGTTGCTCTATTTCAGTCGATATATTTTCTAAGCAGGATTTGTTGACGATCGTGATTACAGACGATGGTGTAGGAATGGATCAGAAAATGATTCAGTCGATCTATGATGGGACGATAAAATCGAAGGGATCGGGGGTAGGCTTATTTAATATTATCGAAAGGATTCATATAATGTATGGGCCTCAGTACGGCATCGACATTCAAAGTGAGGAGCAAAGGGGAACAAAGGTGATGATAACAATTCCTTTAAAAAGGGAGTGAGGCGACATGTATCAAGTGCTTTTAGTCGATGATGAGATCAATATTCTGGAGGGGATCGCGGCGCTTGTCGATTGGAGTGCGTGCGGGGCGCAATTAAGGAATAAAGCAACGAATGGGCTAATGGCGTATGAACTTATAAAAAGCGAGCCACCTGATATCGTCATTACTGATATTAAAATGCCTGGAATGAACGGAGTCGAATTAATCAAAAAAAAGTCCATGTCGTCTACCCTTCCATTAAATTTATTATTTTGTCAGGCTATGATGAGTTTGATTTCGCCAAGTCAGCGATGGCCCATAATGTTAAACATTATTTGTTAAAGCCGACAAATGAAAACAAGATTGAAGAAGCACTGAACCAAGTCATTGCTGAATTGGAGGAGAAGAAAGAAAAAGAAGGATTTCTCGAGAGTATGAGAACGAAATTACAACGGATTATGCCTGAGGCAAAAGCACAATTTTTCAAAGAGTACATTTCCAATAAAAAAAATATGGGATGAAGGAGTGGCAGGATTATGAGCAGCTCCTTAGCTTAAACTATTCGAGTGAGCAATTTCGACTCGTTGTTTCTCTCATTGATGGTGAACATGAATATGAGCAGTTGTTTGCGTTGAAAGAGATGATGGCTAAAGGTTTTGAAGAAGCGCAAAATGTCTTGCTAATAACGCTAATTGAAAATAAGGTCGTGCTGTTATTGGAAGCTACACCTGCGGAGGACGCGGCAAAGGTGCTACGCGAGCTGAAGGAACCATTCAGCTATTATTATAAGCTGACATTTACGACTGCGATTAGTCATTCCGGTACAGTTAGGCAGCTTCGCACGCTTTATCGTGAAAGCCTGCAATGTTTAACATATCGCTTTTATTTAGGAAACGGCAGCCTGATGATCACAAGCGAAATAGAAGCTGTGAGCGGGGATTTGGGCGAGCTACAGTTTGACCACGAAGAATTAATGTTCTTGATTAGGAGCGGGAATGTGGACGAAGTTAGACGATATATAAGCGAGTACTTCTCAATTATTTTAAAAAGAAAATACAGCGTTACAATTGTAAAATCCCACTGTTTGGAATTATACATGTCGATTATCAGACAAACGAAAAATGAATGGATTGACTCGGTCTTTCAACAAATGGAATCCTTTCAAGAATTAACGACCCTTGAAAGTATTCGGGAGTTTATCGAACGCGTTTCCATTCGGATTACGGAGGAAAACTATGAAAAAGCAAAAGAAACGCATAGTACAACCGTTCATCGTGTGATCGATTACATGGAACACCATATTGCCGATCATACGTTATCCTTGGCGAAAATGTCGAATGACGTTTTCTATATGAATTCGGATTATTTAGGAAAGCTGTTTAAAAAGGAGGTTGGTGAGAAGTTTTCCGCTTATCTCGTTAATTTACGCATTGAGAAAGCGAAGGAGCTCATTAAAAATTCTGGAGATGTTAAAGTGATAGACATTGCAGGTGAAGTTGGCTTTGGCAATAATCCACGTTATTTTAGTCAAGTATTTAAAAAGCATACCGGTTATACTCCATCAGAGTATAAAGACTCTGTCAGTTAGAACTGCCTTGGAAAGAAAACCACAGGGAATACGTTATTCTCCCTGTGGTTTTCTTTATTTGTTCAGCGGATTTGAACAATCAACGAAACGTATACCGCAAACCTCTGTTTTTTTGAACATAATAGCTCTGAATTTTTTTATTTTATTTCAAAAATCCTTATACTAAGATTAGTGTAATCAGTAAGCGCTTACAATATAGTGTATCAATTTAGAGGGAGGCTCAATTCATAATGAGAAAGCTATTATTTCCTTTGTTATCTGCATCATTGTTAGTCATGTTGACGGCTTGCGGTGGAGCTGATGAAGATGCATCAGCCGATGAGAGTGAAAGCAGCGGCGACAATAACAACGTTGTAACTGAGGGTGATGGAGATGCTGAAGAGGTTACCTTGCGCATGTCCTGGTGGGGATCGCAAGGCAGGCATGACATGACATTTGAAATTATTGAACTGTATGAAGAACTAAATCCTCACGTCTCTATTGAGCCAGAATTTACAGGATTTGATGGATATTTTGAAAGGATGGCTGCTCAGGCAGCTGGTAATAACCTTCCTGATATTATGCAGCAGAACTTTGGCGAGTATTTAAATTTATATGCAAGTCAAGGGCTATTGGCAGACTTAACCGAGTTAACCGAGAACGGCACGATTAATGTCGATGGTGTCAGTGAAACGGTACTAATGTCCGGAGAGAAGGACGGAAAGCTGCTCGGAATTCCTACTGGGACGAATGCGCTAGGTGTGTTGTACAATGCGGAAATGCTTGCCGAGGCTGGAATCGATGCTCCTTCACCTGATTGGACGTGGGAAGATTTTATCGAGATCGCCAATACAGTTCATAGTGAGCTCGATACTTACGGAACAAAGTCGCTGGAGCCGAAAAACGTCTTTGAATATTACTTAAGAGAGCAAGGGAAAAAGCTCTTTAACGAAGACGGAACCGATTTAGGCTATGATGACGATCAGCTTTTGGTCGATTATTTAACGATGTCTAAGGAGTTGGTCGATAGCGGTGTTGCCCCGGGCTATGATGTTGTCCAAGAAATTCAAAGTGTGGAAGATGAGCTGATTGTTCATGGCAGGGCACCTTTTGATATTCGTTGGTCCAACCAAGTGAACGTGATGTCAGGCGCCGCTGACGTATCTTTTGATATCAATTTACTTCCGGGTGAAAACAATACAGAGGGGATGTATTTAAAGCCAGCCATGCTCTGGTCAGTTAGCGAAAACTCAGAGCATAAGGAAGAGGCAGCGAAATTTATTGACTTCTTTACAAATACGGTCGAGGTTTTTGAAATCAGCGGGTCAGACAGAGGAATTCCGATAAAAGACACGATCCGTGAAGCGATGTCTGAGGATTTGGATGAAGTCGAGCAGAAGGTTTATGACTATATTGAACTCGTTACAGAAAACAGTACTCCTATCGATTCGAACTTTCCTGCACAAGCAGCAGAAGTGCTGCAAGCACTTGAAAATGTAGATGAGATGGTTATGTACGGCAGAATGACTCCAGAAGAAGGCGCAGAAGATTTTAGAAAGCAAGCTACTTCGATTTTGGGCAACTAAACCTGACAGGTGCACGTCTAGGAGGCACCCTTTACTAAAGAGAGGGTGCCCCGAAAAAAAATATGAGCTTGCGCGTGTGGCGGAAGTGAGCAACGCTCATCTGTTAAGCTTGCTCTCTCTGGCCTTCCGATTATTCGTTTTTACGTTCGAAAGCATAGCTTAGGCATTTCTAATTTTGTTTAGAAAGAGATGAGATGTATGTCACTTAACAAAACGGCTTATAGGCCGCAGCTTCCGGGACTACCCAGAAAAAAAGGAAAAGGCAAAACCGGCTATGAGGAGTCAGCAGGGTATTTATTTATTTCACCATTTATCATCGGGCTAGTTGCGTTTACCCTTTATCCGATCGTCTATTCTCTTTATTTATCATTCACCGATTACACGATGGGCGGGGATCCAAACTGGATTGGGCTCGGGAATTACGAGCGGATGTTCTTCAGGGATGACATGTGGAGGCAATCGCTTGGAGTTACATTCATGTATGCTTTTACAGCTGTCCCGATCCGACTTGTCTTTGCTCTTCTCGTTGCTTTGATATTGAATAAGGTTGTGGAGGCAGTCGGTCTTTACCGGACTTTATTGTATTTGCCGTCTGTCGTTGGTGGTAGTATTGGAATTTCGATTATGTGGAGACAGCTCTTTGGGAACGAGGGAGCGATTAACTCGATTTTAGCTTCGCTTGGCTTGCCGACCCACTCCTGGCTAGGGGATCCGGACACCGCCATTTGGACGCTTGTCGCTTTATACGGCTGGCAATTCGGTTCTTCCATGCTCATTTTTTTTAGCGGGTTTACGGAATATTCCGAAGACGTATTATGAAGCCTCTAGTGTCGATGGGGCCAAACCATGGCAGCAATTTTTCAAAATTACGATACCCCTTCTGACACCTGTTATCCTTTTTAATACGATCATGCAAACGATCCAAGGATTTATGGCGTTTACACCAAGCTTCGTTGTCACAAATGGTGGACCAATGAACAGCACGCTTCTTTATGTGCTTTATATGTATAGACGTGCTTTTGAATATTTTGACATGGGCTACGCATCGGCTATGGCATGGGTGATGCTCATCATTATCGCTATTTTTACAGCCCTCATTTTCAAAAGCTCCGATAAATGGGTCCATTATAATGATAAATGAGTTAAGGAGCGTACGATATGAATACGAAGACAAAAAAGAGAATACGAAAGGTACTTCAGCATACCGGGCTCATTATCTTTACTTTAATCATGCTCTATCCTCTAGCCTGGATGGTGATGAGCTCTTTTAAAGAGAGTTCGAGCGTTTTCGTCAATGCTCATCGCTTAATCCCAGAGGAGTGGGATTTTACAAATTTTACTGATGGTTGGCAAGGGTTCGGAGGAATTACGTTTACAACCTTTTTTTAAGAACTCCTTTATCATCACAATTATTTCGACTGTGGGTAGCGTCATTTCCTCGACCTTTATTGCCTACGGCTTCGCCCGAATCAAATTTACAGGGAAAAAAAATTTGGTTTGTGCTCATGATGCTCACAATGATGCTTCCGTATGAAATGGTCATGATTCCGCAATATGTAATGTTTGCCGGTTTTGGGTGGATTGATACGTACTTACCGTTAATATTACCGACCTTTTTTTGGAATGCCGTTTTTCATTTTTCTCATTATGCAATTTATTAGAACAATCCCGACCGAATTGGATCAAGCAGCTAGAATTGACGGCTGCAATACGTTTTCGATTTTTTTTCGGATCATTATGCCATTAATCGTACCGGCCATGATGACCGCTGCTATTTTTTTTCGTTTTATTGGCGTTGGGACGATTTCATGTCGCCGTTAATTTATTTGGTCAGTCCACATAAGTATCCCGTTTCGCTTGCGCTGAAGTTATTTTCTGATCCAAGTGCAGTTACAAACTGGGGGGCGATGTTCGCCATGACGACGTTAAGTCTCTTTCCGGTGTTCATTATCTTCTTTATTTTCCAACGCTACATCGTCGATGGAATTAGCACGAGTGGGTTGAAATCTTAATTGAACATCGAGTCCAACCGACCAAGCTGTGGACGTACCAGCGGTACAAGTATAGATGGAAGAAATGGAGTGGGAAATGTTGAAAAGATTTGCAGTGTGTGGAGTGAGTAATCGCGCAATCGGAATGTTTATTCGACCGATGGTTCAAACATTTGCAGATAGCTGTCAATTAGTAGGCTTGCTTGATTCGGATCAAAGACGCTTTGACGTTTGCAAAAGCAAGGTCCCTGGAATCGCGGTTGTCCCAGAGTTTCGAGACGATCAATTTGGTCAAATGCTCGTCAAGGCAAAGCCTGATACGATCATTGTCACCAGTCGGGACGATACGCATGTCGATTATATCGTTCAAGCGCTGGAGCACAACCTCGATGTCATTACAGAAAAACCGATGGCTACGACTGCTAAAGACTGTCAAAGAATCATAGAGGCAGAAGCAAAAAGTCTAGGCAAAGTAACGGTTACGTTTAATTATCGTTACAGCTTATCATATGAAAATCAAGGAGCTGATTTTAGAAAATAGAATCGGTCGAATTACGTCAATTGATTTGAACTGGTACATTGACACATATCATGGCTCTAGCTACTTTCAACGCTGGAATCGGATGAGGGAGTATTCAGGAGGGCTTTCGATCCATAAAAGCTCCCATCATTTTGATCTTGTCAACTGGTGGTTAGAGCAAACGCCTGTCGAAGCGTTCGCTTTTGGGGCGCTAAATTATTACGGAGCAAACAGCGACTATAATCGAAAACGAGGATGGACGTTATTGTGGCACTTGTACTGTGAGCGAACGCTGTTCATACCATTCAAGATGGAGCTCGCGTAGTCAACGGACGGCCGTTCAGGACGATCACATTGAATCGAATGCGGGACGCCACGAGGGTTATACCGACTATCGTCCAGACCAATGCGTGTTCGACTCCGAAATAGAAATTGAGGATACGTATACAGCGACAATCAAGTACAATAAGGGAGCTTTGTTAAGCTACTCGATTAACTTCTCACTGCCGTATGAAGGCTATCGTTTAGCGATTAATGGAACGAAGGGAGAATTGAAACGATGGAGTATCATGCGCCATCACGAGTGCCTTTCCCGACTCCCGAACAAACGATTGACTTTTTTTCCGTTATTTGGCTCAAGAGAAACGATACATGTCGTACAGCGGGAAGGAGGCCATGGCGGCGGGGATCCGATTGTACAGGAAGACTTATTTCTCGGCGTCGATCCCATTCGGCCGTATCAAATATTGTCGGGGAGTAGGGACGGTGCCTATGCTGTTGCAACAGGTGAGGCGCTCTGGCGCTCTGTCAAAGAAAGAAAGTCGATTTTTATTGAGGATTTACTGGCGGGAAAAGCGATCGCTAACTCCTGAGCTGGTGCAGAGGTGGAGGAGGAAGCAAACTCATGATGGAAATGAATCGTTTGTTAACAGGTATTTACAATCTATGTCAGGCGATTACTCACTATTTCTTCGTAAACCTTCTTTGGATTGCTGGAATAGTTGCAGGAGGGGTCGTCTTTGGGTTGATGCCGAGTACAGTGGCGATGTACACGGTGGCAAGAAAATCAATCATGGGAGAAAAGGAGTTTCCACTGCTGAAAACGTTCTGGCGCGCGTATCGAGAGGCCTTCTTCCGTGCCAATGGCCTCGGCTAATATTATCCGCGATCCTGTTTATCTGGTTTATTGATTTACATTTTTTTTCGTTCGTTTGAAGGTATCCTTTTCTCTGCTTTGAACCTTCTCATGATTGTTGTCGGCGTCGTTATTTTAGTGATGCTGCTTTATCTTTTTCCCGTGTATGTTCATTACGATTTAAAGCTGTTTCAATACTTGAAGTACGCAATTTATGTTGCCTTTTTGCAACCAGGAAACCTGATGCTCATGCTCGCCTGCCTTACTTCTTCTTATTTTTTTTCTTTGTGTATGTTCCTGGCTTAATTCCGATGTTTGGCGCGGTGTTAATGGCTCAAATCAACATGTGGATCGCGTTCAAGGGCTTCCAGCACATCGAATCGATCCACTCTAAGTCTGTGAATTCGAAGGTGAAGGGACGCCGATTATTTGCTTGATTCGCGTAGAGTATGAACGATTTTGTTGTGAGTTCAGCTCGCCCGGCAAATTGAAAAAGTAACGTCAGCGATCGTTAGGCGAATTAGTCATAAGTTTAAGCGGATAACGTCTTTGCACAAATTGCGGGTGCGTAACCGACGGATAAGATACCGAAGCTCGCGGACCGGTAACCGGCGGTAAAAAAACGAGTTTTAGTCCATTGTTGTAGACTTCGTTCAATCGAGGATATTGAAAATTGGAAGGTTCGAGCAGCGTTGCACGGCTGTTGAACCTTTTTTGCTGTTCACTTTGGCGCTTGCTCTACTTAAATGAAAGCTGGCTCTGCTGGATTCGTATCATACGTCAGCCGTGCTGCTAAACAATGTGTTAGCAGTGGGTGGGAATAGTAGGTTAAAAAAATTTTTTCAATTTTTCAGCAAGTTTAATGAAAAACCTATTGAAATCGTTTACATTATCGATTATAATTCAAGCTTCAAAGCGCTCTAATTAGGCTTTGACGGAAGTTTTACACGGTTAAAAATTTGTGCAGAGGAGAGAAAATGTCCACTTGAAAAAACAAGAAAATACGTGTTCAGCAACAGTACTCGCTGTTATGAAAGGAGGGGTGTAAAATGCCTATTATAGAAACACTTCCGAAGGAGATCGTTCTGGATCGCGACGATATTATTTTGGCCATAATGGCTGACGTTGATGACGAAGGTGATTATGCGAAGAAGTGGTTGGTCGTCACAAATGAAATCATCTATGTATTTCTTAACAACTCTGATATTCAATATGAAATTGAGGTCAACCGTATCAATGGCGCCAGAATGGTAAACGCCATTGGTGGAGGCAGCTTGATTGTGGATACAGATGAAGGAGCCATCATTCTAGTTCGATTCACCGCAGCTTTCACAAAAAAATTCGCCATTGCTGTACGAACGATCGAGAGTTTGACAAAGGGTGAAGACCTCCCCGTCCTTTCGGAAAAGGATATTCCGCGTTCTTGCCCAACGTGCAATCGTCCACTTCAAGAAGGGACGAGCGTATGTCCGAGGTGCGTGGACAAGAAGCTGGTTATCCGCCGTTTACTCAGCTATACAAAGGCGTATAAAAAGCAAATGTATTTGGCTTCACTCCTCATGCTGGTTGCTACTCTGATGACATTGGCACCGCCCTATATTACGAAGATCATCGTCGATGATGTGCTTACGCCGAAGCAGGTTGGTCTATCCTTACTCTTGCTCGTTGTGGCACTCGGGTCTACACAGATTTTACTTTCAATCATGGAAACGCTGAGAGGATTTATCGGGGTATGGGTAGGAAGTAAAATTATGAGTGACGTTCGAAAGAATACGTACAAGTCACTGATGAATTTATCACTAAGCTACTTTGACCGCAGACAAACGTCCCAGTTTATCGGTCGAGTGAATAGTGATGTCGAGTCCATCCGGCAGTTTCTAACGGACGGAGTCATTTGGATGGCTGGACAAGCGATGATGCTCATAGCGATCGTTATTATGATGCTCAGCTTGAACTGGAAGCTGGCGCTGCTAGCGATGATACCGGCCCCGATCATTCTTATTGCCTCTAGAATCATTTGGCCCTATGTAAAAAACCGCTGGTATAGCCAATGGCGAGCGATTAACAGACTCAATATGATCGTTGGGGATTCGTTGCAAGGGATCCGGGTAGTCAAAGCGTTCGGCCAAGAGGGGCAAGAAAAGGATCGTTACGGTAAAGGTAATATACAATTAATGACGGAAACAATTCGTACAGATGGAATGTGGCAAGGGATATTTCCGTTATTTTCCTTCCTGACCGGAACGGGCGCCTTACTTGTTTGGTATTTTGGAGGTAGAGCGGTTATACAGGACGAAATTACTTTAGGTACGTTAATGGCCTTAATTGCATATTTGGGCATGTTTTTTTTGGTCCGTTACAATGGTTCAGCCAGGCGGTCAACTGGATGAGCAGCGCCTTTGCGGCGGCCGATCGTATTTTTGAAATCATGGATGCCCGAGTGGAAGTTCCAGACCCGGAAAGAGCAGTTCCACTAAGCGAACTGCAAGGTCATGTCGTCCTGAATGAAGTAACCTTTGGCTATGAAAGTCATAGTCCAGTTTTAAAAAAATATTCACTTGGATGTAAAGCCAGGAGAGATGATAGGCCTTGTCGGTCACTCTGGTGCAGGAAAGTCTACGTTAATTAATCTCATAAGTCGGTTTTATGATCCGGATCAAGGAGAAATAGCGATTGATGGTATTAATTTACGCGACATTAGGCAGGAGGAACTGCATCGGCATATCGGTGTTGTTCTTCAAGAGACGTTTTTATTTGACGGAACTGTAGCCGAGAATATTTCATATTCAAAGCCTGATGCAACGCCTGAAGAAATTATGAGAGCTGCAAAAATCGCCAATGCTCATGACTTTATTGTCAATATGTCTGATGGTTACGACACGCGGGTAGGTGAGCGCGGACATCGGTTATCTGGAGGCCAAAAGCAGCGCGTAGCGATCGCCCGGGCGATACTTCATAACCCTAAAATTCTCATTCTCGATGAAGCGACGGCGTCCGTCGATACAGAAACGGAGAAAAAAAATTCAGGAAGCGATTACTCGACTAGTACAAGGGAGAACGACATTTGCGATTGCCCATCGCCTGTCTACGCTGCGCAATGCAAACCGACTTGTCGTCATCGATAAAGGAGAGGTTGCCGAGGTTGGAACTCACGATGAATTAATTGAGCAAGAAGATTTACCATAAGCTTGTACAGGCACAGCGTGAGCTCTCACAAATTAAAGGAGTTGGAAGTTAGATGATCGATTCGTACAGTATAGTTATGCTAAATCCCGAGGAGGTTTCGTTCTCGCGTGACAGCGGTGGAATGCTACATGCGGTCATTGAGGGAGAATTGCATCATGAAATTTCTTTATATCGTACGTTTCCTCAATCGAAGCCGTTCGAATACATTTCGGTCAGGACAAAAGAGGACGTAGAGCTCGGCATCATTATAAACCTCGGTCTGTTAGACTCGGTAAGCGAGCAGGAGGCGAAACAGGAGCTACGGTATCGCTATTTCGTCCCCGTCGTTACGCGTATTGATTCGATCAAGCAAGAACCCGGACTATGGATTATAGATTTCAAAACTGATCGCGGAGATGTCCAGTTACTCATGCGGAATATCCACGAGCATATTCAGCAAACAGGCTCCGGAAGCATACTATTTACCGATATGGAAGAGAGACGCTGTGAGATTACCGACATAAATAAACTAGATAAGGAAAGTAAGAAGGAATTAAAAAAAGGTGCTGTAATCTAGCTTTTCGAAGGGAGTATAAAGCTTTGCAAAAGGAACAAACGTTTCAAACGAAGGATAGTCAATTGAACTATTTGCTATATCTTCCACAGGCACTTCAAAAGCACGAGTCTAAACAATGGCCACTCCTCTTATTTTTGCACGGTGCTGGAGAACGCGGAGATCATCTCGATTTAGTTAAGCTGCATGGAGTAGCCAAAATTGTTGACAATGAAGAGGACTTTCCGTTTATCGCTGTCTCTCCTCAGTGCCCTGAAGATTCATACTGGAATCAAGAGCTTGATGCATTGAGTGGCTTACTTGATGATATCGTCCAAAACTATCCTGTCGACACGGATCGTATCTATTTAACAGGATTAAGCATGGGAGGAATCGGAGCCTGGCATTTGGCGCTGCGGTATCCGAAGCGTTTTGCGGCTTTTGCACCAATTTGCGGCGCCTTATCTATTCCTGACTTTAGGCGGGAACAATTGCAGTTAACGACGGACACGGACGCTCTATTAGGAAACGTGAAATTGTTAAAACACCTTCCCATCTGGGCCTTTCACGGAGATCAAGACGAGGTTGTTCCGATAGAGGAAACAATAACGATCATCGAATCGTTAAAGGCTATCGGCGGAGACGCTAAACTAACGATATACGAAGGCGTCGGTCACGACGCCTGGACGGAAACGTACGAGAATCCGGACCTATATCGGTGGTTTCTTCAGCATAGTAGATGAACGGTTGGGTTATTTTAGGACCTTGCTATGTTTAATAGCGAAGGGAGATAGGTGAACTAGAAGAATGAATTGATTCAAAGTATACGTATGGAAAGTAGCCTTTTGATGCAAAAAAAATCGCCTTTTTCGTTTGTTCGTTGTGGTAACGGATAATAAACGAAAGGGCGATCTTTTTTACACTTTTTCCGATCGAGAAATGCTTCCGTAAGCTTTGCGATACTCGTGAAGGGTTTTTGTGATGCTATCATCGAGGCTTTATACAAGAGAACAGGAAAATACGAATAATATGGATAATAATAGAAAATTATTAGTCGATATAGTATAGTTATAATATCTTATGATATAAGGTCGTACGTACATATGAGTGGTATAACAAAAAAAATAAATATGCAGGAGGAGCTTCATATGGAATTATTGCTTGTCATTGGTTTTTTAGCGCTCACATATGCCGTTTTATATTTACCTTATCATTTTATTAGAAAAATTAAAGATAAGGAACGTGTATTGCCAAAAAAAGCTATTTTA
Source organism: Bacillus sp. JCM 19058 (assembly GCA_001310555.1). The sequence continues at coordinate 4,767 of BAXO01000103.1, read as the reverse complement.
TTCGTTATTGATTGGAGGAATATTGGCTTTTTCGGTTGGTGGAACATTCACTTCTGATTCCACCACTACTAGCAAGTTAGCTGAAGCAGAAAAGGAAAATGAATTACTCACAGAGAAGATCGAGGAAATAAATCACAGTTTTGAGGCTGTACAGGAGGACAATGAACAATTAAAGCTTGAACTGGCTGAGCAGACTGAAGTAGAAGAAACGATAGCTGCATTGGATAAGGAAAACGACAAATTAAAAAGCGAGAAATCTGAGCTAGATGAAAAAAATAAAAGAACTAACAGGAGAAATAAGCGACTATGAAGAACAACTAAAAGACTTAAATAAAAGCGTAGCTAATCATAAGGAAGACATTAAAGATTTAGAAGATAAAGTTGCTGAGCTCGAGTCTCAAGCTGCAGCTCCTGTAACTAAGGAAGTAACCGATTCTACTTCATCGACTAATTCAAATACTGAAACAACATCGGCTGAAGACTCAGGAGAATGTAATATAAAAGGAAGCGTAAACAATATATACCATCTTCCAGGTGGGGCCTACTATGAACGAACGAAAAATGTTGTCAGCTGGTTTTGTTCAGAAAAGGAAGCTCAAGACGCAGGATATAGAAAATCGAAGAGGTAGGAATATAGACCCTTTTTAGCGACTTTTCGCGAGAAAGTAGAGTAATCTATAGTGAAGAGAACAAGAAAGTAGTATCCAATATTATCAAGTAAGGCCATTTATCCGCTCATCGTCTGAATAAAACTAGCGTATAAATGGCTCTCTCTATCAATGGATCGGGGCTAGAACAATCCCAAACTTACTAATAACTTGCCAAGCTTACATAGCTACAGCTGTACACCATTGGCGTTTATCCTTAAATAAGTGTTCCAATGGTTATTCATTTTAGTAATATCACTTGCGTGGTCGTAATGTGTATGTATTTATTCATCTTTTAATATTTGAAATTTGACATCAAGGGTTTAATGGCGATGATCGAATTTAACATATTACCTTTGTGTTAGATTCGCTTAATCGAATTGTTTAGGATTAAGCCTTTAAAATTTTTTTTCGAAAAATCAAAGCATTTGGTTTATTTTTGCGTTTTCGTGTCACGGTTGCTGGCTAGTGTTTAAAACATTCGCTCAAGCAATTACTGTCATTAATAACTAAGAGCAAACAATCCCCCTTCTTTACGGAAGAGGGGGATTGGGTTATAAGTCAAAGGCCAGTTGTTCCATCTCTCACTAGCCATTTCCATGAATGTAAATCAAAGAGGTCATTTTGGCAAAGTGGAAGTAGTGGAGTTCTTTCTGCTTATTAAGTAATCACATGGTATTAAATATAACAGTGGTCGGTGTAGTAACATGATTTACAACGGAGTAAGGGGCTATTATGTTTGTGAATGGAGTACTGGCATGACCTATAAAATAATATGATTGCCAAGTTATCTTTGAGCAGTAGGTGGGATCTAAAGAAGTGATATTCGTTGTAATCATATAGGATGGATTTGTTCCAACGACATTATTGATCGCCCAGTCTCGTGCATTAGCTGCAACGGTTGCAGAATTTGGCCTATCGACCCTTGTCTTTGGATATCGTTCGATCCATTCTGCCCATGGAATCTGTTCCACTCGGTCGTTTGGACCCGGAAAATGAAGGACTTGTCTACCTCCCACAACAATTCCACTATGACCAGTCACACCAAAAGACGATGTGCTACTTGTAGTAAGAATGTCTCCACCTCGAGGGGTATAACTTTGGTTAGGTGTGATGGGTTTTTCGTTCTTGAGGTCTTCATAATAGCTCTGATTTTCTTCTTCAATTGCTAAAACATCTTCATAAGTAAAAGACTCATCGTATACTCCTAATTTCTGTGCCTCTTCAAAGTCTTCTTCTGTGAATTCATTTTCGTCAGATGCTTGTCCCACTAATGGAGATAATAAAAATCCAAATGCAAATAAAAGCGAAAAAAACAAGTAGTGCTTTGATGAATTTCATTTTTAGCCTCCTTTAAAATTAGATAAAAATGGTATATAATATATATTTAAAATATTCCGAAATATCCGTCAAGGAAAAATAAGACTTTTTATTTAGGGAGGAGGACTTAATGAAAATGAAAAGGAAGGTTTTTATGGGCTCAATAGCTGTTGTTTTAGTGCTTTTAATCTGTGGAACTTACATCCTATTTAAAGGAAACCCCTTTAAGGAAGCAGCACGAAAATCCCAAGTTGAAAATTATATAACTCATCTTGAAACCAACGGTGAATTGGAATCCATGGTTACTCATTATGATATGAAAAGAGGCGATTACCTTATTGATGTGACATTTGATAACGAAGAAAATATCGTTTACAAGTATGTTTACAACACTGTCAAGGAAGAAGTTGTCTTAATTCGTATCACTCAATTAGATGAACATGGTCAAGAGAATCGAATTATGGAAGGTGAAAATGATAAAATAAAAACGTAAAAAAAAGGGGCAGTGAAACAATAATCGACTTGAACAGTAGGTGATGTTCAAGTCGATTATTATGTTTTTGGCTATTAGGGTAGTTGCAGGTGAGACCCTCGGGAATTTTCGGTAATCAGTTTAACGGCAGAAACTTTGAATGGTTTATTGAATGAACGTCTCTGCAAAATCGGGTTAAGTCTCAATAGATTAAACCCTATTGATGTTTATTTCTTTAACGTTGTTATTACGCATAATGACGCTACCCCTAATAGACCAAAACAAAAGCATGATGCTTTTATAATATCCTTCCGTCCAATAGCACACGATTAAATTAGCTTAGCTAACAAAGGGTATCACTTGAGAGATTGGTAGGGAACTGGTTCATATTTCTATTTGTATAAAATAGATCTTCCGCTTGTGAAGAATCAATTTATTTTTATATCTTGCATTAAAGTATAGTTTAAGTGCTAAAGTTAATTTTGTGTTCAATTAAATATCCAAGGAGGTTGGCAAATGTCTTATGTAGTTATTACAGGAGCAAGTTCAGGAATCGGATATGAAAGTGCCTTAGGTTTTACGAAAAGGGGAAAAAAACTTAATTCTTATTGCAAGAAGAACTGAAAAATTAAAAGCCTTAAAAAACAACATTATTAAAACTAAATCCTAAGGCTAAAGTTATTATCCTTAATGCGGATCTATCTAAAATAGAAGAAGTCTATAAAGTCTATGAAAAAACGAAAGAGTACGAACTAGAAACTTGGGTAAATAATGCAGGGCTAGGAGATTTAACGACAATTGAAGAGCAGAATTTGTCAAAGGTTGAAGATATGATCTCTACAAATATTACGGCATTAACTATTCTGTCATCCTTATTTGTAAAAGATTACTCGTCAAAAGCGAATACCCAATTAATCAATGTATCCTCAGATGGAGGGTATAGTATGGTAAGTAATTTTGTCACTTACTGTTCTACTAAATTCTATGTGAGTGCTTTTACTGAAGGATTAGCAGAAGAGTTAAAAGCAAAAGGGAAACTAATGAAAGTTAAAATACTGGCACCATCTGTAACCGAAACAGAATTTGCTTCTCATGCTTTGGATGTTGAGAATTATGATATAAGAGAGAATTTCTCTAATGTCCGTTCAGCGTCAGAAGTTGCAGAATTTATGATTGAGTTATACGATAGTGAAGAAATGGTTGGAATAGTAGATGGAAAAACTAATCACTTTGAACTTAAAGGTGCTATTTTCCCTCATATTTCAAAGATATAAAGTACAGGCATAATCCCTTGTGCTTTAGGAGATATCTTAATAAGTAACTGGAGGTTAAGTATGGGTATGAAGGAAATGACTGAGGATTTTATTACTATTAAAGGAGCCGCTCAAATTTCTGGATTATCAGAATCCGCTCTTCGTTATTATGAAAAAATGGGGATATTACCTTATGCAAGTAGAAATGAAAACGGTCATAGATATTACAGTAAAAGCAAACTAGAAAGCATCATATTTCTCATGCGGTTGAAAAGAACAGGGATGAAGTTAAATGAAATTAAACACTACCTTAGACTTTTTGAGGAAGGACCAGATACAATCTTTGAAAGAATTTCCATTATAGAAAAGCAAAGAGATAAAATTAATAAAGATATATCTCGTTTGTTGGAAACACGAGATATATTAGACTACAAAATTGATCATTATCATGAAGCTCTGTTAAATCCTGATTTAAGTAATAATAACTGTGCTTCTAAATGATTGATTTCTAGAAAAAAGGTACAGTTGAAGTATTTGAAAAAAAAGTCATCTTACAGCAACAATCTTCACTGTCCTTCTTCCATCATAGGTCAAAAATTAATGGAGGTTCGAGTCCTCTCAACTGCATCTTCGTAGTACCAAGGCTTTTATAATGCTTTGGTACTTTTTAATCACTTAGTTATTGAAGAATTGCGAATACAAATAAGTTAATATGGTGAAATTATTCATATACCTTGTATGTCTCAGATGTTCTGCTTCATCTATGTAATCCTGCCATACATGTCGATGAATCATTTTGGTATGATTCTTACTTTGCGTGCAGCGTTCTAAGAGAGGACAATCTTTACATTCCAAAGGATTTGAAGCGTACTGTTTGTACCCGTCTCTGGTTGTCGTGCGGTAAGGCAGAATTTGTCCTTCGGGACAAAGATAGGAGTCAAAATATTCATCGTATACGTATTCGTACTTTCTAAGGTATCCATCTTTCGTTCTCGGGCGTGTGTAAGGCATAACGGGCCTGATATCTTGGTCCATGAGGAATTTAGCGATGTGTGGTGTTTTATATCCTGCATCA
>BAXO01000102.1 GCA_001310555.1 Bacillus sp. JCM 19058 | reverse complement strand
TTTTGGACCTTTAGTCCAAATGCATTGCTTACACCTATTAAGAAGCCGGATAAACACTCACTTGCTTGCGATCGCGGCCGACTCGTTCGAATTTAACGATGCCGTCAACTTTAGCAAATAATGTATCGTCCCCGCCTTTACCGACGTTTGTTCCAGGGTAAATTCGCGTGCCACGTTGGCGAACGAGAATTGATCCACCTGTCACTGTTTGACCATCGGCCCGCTTTGTACCGAGACGCTTAGACTCAGAATCACGACCGTTCTTTGTACTACCTACACCTTTTTTGGATGCGAAAAACTGAAGGTTCATTTTTAGCATTACGATTCACCTCCCCTGGTTGTTTGCTGGATTGTCAGATGAGTCCTGTACTCTTCTGCGATTGACTGAAGAGAAATGAGCATGGCTTCAAGTAAGAGCTGAACCTTCTCATGCATCTCCTGCTCCAAGTACTCGGGCAGTTCACAGCGTAAGAAGCCACCGTCCTCGTCCATCGTGACTTCGGGCACAATTTCGCAAAGTGAAACAATCGCATTAACTGTTCCAAATGAAACAGCCGAGACACCGGCACAAACGAGATCATGTCCATAAGGACTGAATCTGCATGGCCGCTCATCGTAAATGAAACAATATCATTCGTTTGTTTACGTTCAATTTTTACTGTAATCATCGCTCAATTACGCATTGATTTTATCAATAACGACTTTCGTATAAGGTTGACGGTGACCTTGCTTCCGGCGGTAGTTCTTTTTCGGCTTAATTTTGAAAACGATAACCTTTTTTTGCGCGACCTTGCTTCGCTACAGTCGCCTTAACTGAAGCACCTTCAACAAAAGGAGCACCTACCTTCAATTCGTCGCCGCTTACGAGCAAAACTTGATCGAAACTGACCGTTTCGCCTGCTTCCGCGTCTAACTTCTCGATGTAGACTTCCTGTCCTTCTTCAACCTTAATTTGCTTGCCACCTGTTTCAATGATTGCGTACATCCTTTGCACCTCCTCATATACTCAGACTCGCCATCATAGGTAAGGCGTAACACCTTTTCTGACCTAATCTGTGCGGTTGTAGTTGTTTGGGTGCGACCAAATAACTAACCAAGTTAGCATACATCAAATAAAGGCTATTGTCAATATACGGATGCTTCTCTTTATCGTATATATGTGGTTTGTCTCGGTTTTTGCTCCCCTTTTCCATGATTCTCCTGAAAAGCGTGAACTGAGTAGCGTAAATATCCTCTACCTCATTAGTAAATGCTCTTATCCCTAAAACAACTTTATTTCACTTACTTTGAACGGGGCCCGCTTTTGTTTTGGCCTTGCTATTCCTCTCGCCTTAATGACCCGGTTAATTCGAGTGAATATTTTTTTAAATAAAGAAAGACAGATAGCAGGACGAGCAGCTCCGCACCCGGAACCGTCAGCCATACTCCGTTGATTCCAAGCCAGTTCGGCAACACGATTAGAAACAGAAGCACAAGAAGTATGCCTCTTGCCGCTGTAATCCAAACGGCAATTCGCACATGTCCGATTGATTGAAAATAGGTCATCATGACGAAATTCATCCCCATAAACAAATAAGCTATAAAAAAGAATCGAATGCCATTTGCTGCAATGGCTGTAATATGCTCCGGAAAATCACCAAATATCGAAATTAGAGGCCGTGCGCCGAACTGGCCCATCAAAAAGAAAAAAAATGCCTGAGCCTAGCCCTACAAGCAAAGCCAATTTAACCGTTTGCTTTTTCTTTACTTCGAGTCCGGCGCCGTGATAATAGCTAATGAGCGGCTGAATCGTGGCACCAAGTCCAAGAAACAGCATCAGCATGACAGCGTGAATATAATTTAATACTGAAAATGCTGCTACTCCATCTGTTCCGGCAATTCGCGCCAATGTTACATTGTGAGCAACGGTAAAAAAAGAAATCCCTACCTCTGCTAAAAAGCTCGGAAATCCATAGGCGAACGTTCGGAAAAACAATTGGCGTTCTAGGCGGAAATGGACAAGCTTCAAATGATTTTGCTTCATGAAAAAAATGAGCGGACAAGACGAGCAAACCGAGAAAGGCAGCAATTATCGTTCCGAATGCGGCCCCTTTCACTCCAAGATGAAAAACATACAGCATCAAATAATTTATTCCTATATTCGATAGCGCAGTGACAATAAGAGCAAGCATCGCCAAATTAGGATTGCCATCATTCCGGACAAAGGTACTGAATGTGTTCTCAATTGTAAACACAAAGCCGAATAAGAGCATAATATGTAAATACTCTGATGCAAAAGGATAAGTGTCTTCGTTCGCCCCAAGCATATAGACGAGCTCTTCCCGAAAATATAAGCTATCAGGCCAATGCATAATGTAAATCCAGCAATCAAAACGAGAGAATGCGAAAAAAAATAAATACTGCTCGTTCTTCCTGCCTCGCTCCCCTTGCTTGTGAATACAAGGTTGCTCCGCCGATCCCTATCCATAAAGACATCGCTACAAAAACCGTATAAACAGGTCCAGCTATATTCACTCCGGCTAGTGCAAGTGGACCTAAACGATTGCCGACCATCACTCCATCAACTACAAAATTCAAAGCCATGATCATCATACCGATTACTGTCGGAAGCAAATACGTCAAAAATACTTTACCGACAGACTGCTCATCCAATATATTTCTTTCCATACCTTCTTGTGCCATTTGCCTTCTCCTGTATTCGACTCATTGTTGAATCATTCTATTTTACATCACAAACGAGAGACTCACCAGTAAGTCCCTCGTTCGAAATCAGTCTTTATAAGACTAATCTTACTTTAGAATTTGTTAATCTCTACCTCCGCTAAAGGCGGAGTACACAATTTTCAGTTCTTCCCCGCTAGTTAGCGAATTCATTTTCCTAAAAACGCATTTAACATCCAAATATGCTTCTGCAGCCCTTCCTTATATTGAGTAAACAGATCGGCAGTTACAGCATCTTCCGCTTCTTCTGCTAGCTTAATCACCTTATCCGCTTCCGTATTCAGCGTATCAAAATCATTCGCGATTATAGTAACCATCTGCTGCGCATCCTCGCCTCCACTCGCTTCCTGAACAGTAGCGAGGTTTAACTGCTCACGAAGCGTTGCCACAGGTTCTCCTTCTATCGCCAAAATCCGCTCTGCAATCGTATCGATCGTCTCGGCAGCTTCTGTATAGAGTTCTTCAAATTTTGTATGCAACGTAAAAAAGTGCTCTCCTTTAATATTCCAGTGATAATTGTGGAGCTTTGTGTAAAGCAGGCTTCGGTTGGCGAGCTCCCGATTTAATTGTTTGATAAGTTCTCTCTTCATGGTATCGTCTCCTTTTTATTTCTATAAATAGAAGCATACCATTAATTATAATAATTATCAATAGATAACTGTTATAATTAATTATTTTTTTAGTCGCTCTAACCGTTTTCCTGCTTCTTCTCTAGTGCCTAAGAAACGAATGGCAAATGCTTCTTCGTTCATGTTCCGATTTGCATAAATAAAAATACGGTAGCCTACTGCTTCCTCCATTCCCTTCAGGTGTTCTCCTTTGCTTCCGCAAAGAACTTCCGTTAAATGGGCCGGAATTTCTAAAACAAGTGCCTCCTGTTCCATACCTTTATGCTCCCATAAGGCACGCTCAATTTTAAAGGCCTGCGCCTCATCAGACAGGACCTCCCCGTTCCCTTGGCACGTCGGGCAAGGCTTTTGCAGGCTTGCCCCAAGGTTTTGACGCACCTTTTTTTCTTGTCATTTCCACAAGTCCAAGCGCAGTGAAACCGTGAAGCTTCGTTTTGGTCCGATCATGCTTCAATGCCTTTCCAAAAACCGTCATTACTTGCTCCCTGTCTTCTTCTCGCTTCATATCGATAAAATCGATCAGAATCATGCCTGAAATATCTCTTTGCCGCAGCTGATACGCAATTTCTTTTGCAGCCTCCAAGTTTGTTTTGCGGACAGTCTCCTGAAGATTCGCTTTACCAGTAAACTTACCCGTATTAACGTCAATTACAGTTAAAGCTTCTGTCTGTTCGATCACTAAATAAGCGCCATTCTTTAGCCAGACTGTAGGACGTAACGCTTTTTCAAGCTCTTTTTCGATACGAAAGGCTGAGAAAATATTTTCCTGTCCGCGATATAATTTCAAAGCGGAATGTAATGCCGGATAAGGCTGAAGAAGTTTTTTCAAGTATTGATACTCTTCTACATGATCGATAACGATCGCAGATACTTCCATTGATGAAAAATCGCGTATCACCTGCTCGAGCAAGCCACTACCTTGATGAATTAGAACGGGAGCTTTCCTTTCGTTGCGCTTCTTGGCAATCCTGCGCCAATAGCTTCGTAAAAAAAGCTAGCTCCTGCAAGGCCGTATCCGTTCGTTGGCCTTCACAGCTTGTCCGGATAATCAGCCTTCCTTTTCATCGAGCAGATGCTCGGCAAAGCTTCGCCACTGTTCTCGTTCTTCTTCTGAGGAAAAGCTTTGCGAGACTCCGACATAGCCGCCTTCAGGCATGTAAACGACATACTTGCCGGGGAAAGAGACAATTCCGGTTAATCGAGGTCCTTTGGAGCCAAATCCTTCCTTCGTCACTTGGACAAGCAATATTTCCCCTTGCGTAACAAATTCCGATATATTACGGTCCTTCTTCCCTTTTTCTCCTAAAGTATCAAGATGATAAGACAAAAGCTCATCCCGATAGATGAAGCCATTTTTTTTCCCGACCGATATCAACGAATGCTGCTTGCATACCAGGTAATACGTTGACGACTTTACCCAAGTAGACGTTATCCACAATCCGCTCTCCGATTGGTCGTTCAATCATTATTTCAACAACGCGATCTCGCTCAACGATCGCCGCCCGTCTTTCCCGCGTCGCCATATTAAAATAAATTTGCTTCACAATTGCCGCCCCTTTTATTAATCTTAATCCTATTTTACCTTATTTTTCATCCGTTTGCTTTACGTCAATTCATTAAGCGGAGATTGAAGCTTATTTTCATGAAACAAAGCTCGCAGCAAAATTTTTTCGTCTATAAACGAATAGCCTCCGTGCGCATGTCCGACAATTAGGCGGTGAATACGGCCACGTTTAAAGAGCTTAACAGCATCACGGACTAGCATTTTTTCCTGCACTCGCAGCGATGTTCGCTCAAGTTCTCCTCTTTGCGCTTCCGCTTGCCGCGTCATCAAAAACCGCACAAAGCGATAATGCCGCTGTCGCCACTCAAAATAGTTTGCCACCATTAAAAATCCGAGTACGACCCACAAATTCAAGTGGAAGGGAAGGAAGAAAAGGCTGAAGCCCGCAAACAAAATTAGGATAATCACAGATAGCGTCCAGCTCACCCGAATGGCCTTTTGGAATGGCAAATAATAAGCGCACCATAGCTGAAGCAGCCGGCCCCCATCTAGTGGAGAAATAGGCAAAAGATTAAACAATAAAATAGTGAGATTATGCCAGACGAATGCCTGATGGTCAAACGCTGACCAAAACGGCAGACCGACACATAAATAGGAAAGGCCGATCATCCAAAAATGCTGAAACGGACCAGCAATAATAACGAGAAGCTCCTCCTGAATGCTTATTGCCACTATCTTCGACTTCGGCAACGCCGCCAAAAGGGAGGAGTTCCACTTTATGAATCCGCCATTTAAAATAATGGGCTGCTCCCGCATGACCTAATTCGTGGATAAAAACGATCAAGAAGACCATCAATACTTCCCGGAAATATCCGGTCACGACGCCGATTCCGAGCACGAGCCAAAACAACGGATTAATTTTAATTGTTCGTGCTAACCGCCAAAGATTATTCAAATGAAATCACATCGCTTGGATTAATATACGAGTCTCCCTTTTTCAAGGCAAAATAGTAGATCCCCGTTTCCCCCTGTTCATTTTCAGAAGCTGTTCCGATGACTCTTCCAGCTTGAATATGATCGTAAATATTAACATAAATGTCATTTAACATCCCGTACGTTGATTCAGTCTCGTCATAATGCTGTACTATAACGTGCTTGCCAACCCCTTCCTCACCCTCGCCTACAGCAATGACGATTCCTCCTTTCGCTGCTTCGATCTCAGCGTCTATGTCTGTTTCGACTAAAATTCCGCGCCCATTTTCAGAAAAGTCTTCACGGATCGTTCCCGATGCTGGAGCTGCATAAACGGGTGAATCTTCCTCGTCCTCCGGCTGGTAAGCGACATCAGAATTTTTCGGTAATAGTGCAAGGGGCTGTCCGAATTGCTTTTCATACCAATTGGCAATTGCCGCAAACTGAAACTCTTCGCTATAGCATTGCTGACAAATTGGCGGACAGGTTCGAGCTGGGTACTTCCATTTTTAAATAATATCCCTACGCATAAAAATAAAATAACAGCGATCATGATTCGAAGCAGAAAAAAACCTTTGTCTTCAAGAACTGGCTTCCCGCCTCGGATGTTCGAATGAGTGGAAGCACCGGCTTCTCCCTTTGAATATTTTTGGCGATTGAAGGCGGCCGGGGCAGATCGTTCTTTTTGCTTTATACGATAATTAAGGTTTTTTCTTCTCGCTTCCAAGTTCTTTCTGACATGATTTAATCGATTGGACATTGATGCTCACACCCTTTTTTTCCGATTCCTTTGTAAACTATATGACTTGTCCGTTTTTGTTATGCCATAATGAAAGAGATGAAGGAGGGAAATTGCCGTGACCGACAATAAAATTGGCGTTCTGTTAGCCGGTGGAATGTCACGACGCTTCGGAGCCGCAAAAGCCTTTGCGCCAATTAATGGAAAGCCGATGTTTGCATACAGCTTAGAAGCCTTGCAGGCAGTCGCCGCTCAAAGTCTGATCGTCAGTCATCCGGAATTAACGGCGCGATTCAAACGAAGCTAAGTTTGCCAATACTCGAAGACATGGCTCCGTTTCAGGCTGCGGTCCGCTTGCCGGCTTAAGAACAGCGATGAAAACGGGGCAAGCCGAATGGTATTTGACCGTCCCCTGTGATACCCCAAACGTGCAAGGAGAGATTTATGAACGTCTTCTTGCAGCAAAGGATTCTCAGGCAAAAGCAATTATCCCTTTAGTTCAGCAAAAAAAGGCAGCCTTTGATTGGGCTATATCATTCCTCCTGCTTAGCCGAAATTGAATCCTTGCTGGAAAAACAAGTGTATAAGGTCGGTGCCTTGTTTTCTGAAGCTCCTACTCGATTCGTCGAAGACAGCCTTTTTGAGAAAAATCCACAATGGTTTGTTAACGTCAATGACTATTCAGAGTACCTACGCTGGAAAGAGAACAAACATTCACCCTATCAGTAACCGATTGAAGACTACGATTTATAAAAAGGAGATGTGCAAGATGGAGAGACGAAGAATTGGCGACTCCGAGCTGGAAGCCAGCATCATCGGACTTGGCTGTATGTCGCTCGGTACCGATGAACAAGCCGCACGCAAGCTAATTGATGAAGCGATTGAATACGGAATTAATTATTTTGATACTGCGGATTTATACAATCGAGGACTCAATGAAGAGTTGGTCGGAAAAGCGCTCAAGGACAAGCGAAAGAACATTATTCTAGCAACAAAAGTCGGCAACCGCTTTACGCGAGACGAAGTAGGCTGGTCATGGGACCCTTCAAAGGCACATATTAAGCAGGCGGTAAAAGATAGCCTGAGCCGCCTGCAAACCGATTACATCGATTTGTATCAACTCCACGGTGGAACGATTGAGGATCATATCGACGAAACGATCGAGGCATTCGAGGAGTTAAAACAGGAGGGCATCATTCGGTATTACGGTATTTCTTCGATCCGCCCAAATGTCATTCGGGAATACGTCAAGCGCTCATCCATCATCAGTGTCATGATGCAATACAGCTTGCTTGATCGCCGTCCAGAGGAATGGTTTGAATGGCTTGCTGAACAGCGGATTAGTGTTCTTGCCCGCGGCCCTGTAGCCAAGGGCCTTCTGACTGAGCGCCCACTGGAGCAGGCTCCGTCGGCAATAAAGAGCAACGGCTACCTCGCCTACTCCTTCGCGGAAATTGGGCAAATGAAGAGCGCCATGTCTGAGAACAGTGAACGCAAGATGAACGAGTTAGCCTTGAACTACTGTCTTGCCCACCCGGTTGTCGCTTCGGTTATTGCTGGTGCCAGCACTGTCAAGCAGCTTGACGAAAACATACAGGCCGTTCGACAACCCGAGCTGAGCACAGCCGAGCTTTCACGCCTGAAAGAGATTTCAAAACCATTTAGTTATGAACAGCATCGTTAAACAATTACTTAAAAAGGTGTTGCGGATCGGCATTCCGCAGCGCCTTTTTTCAAAAGATAAGAAAATAAGTATCGTGTCCTTCAAGCATCCCGCCCCCGTTTAGCACAGGACACCCGGCAACGAGCAAGCGTCGTCGCTTTCCGGTAAGCAACATCTGCTCCTTTCGCCCTTGCGCTTCCTTCACCTCTGCCGATGTCGTCCAGTTTGTCCGTTTATGTAGAGGCGCTCTCCGCTTTCGTTCTGTATGAAATAAATCGTATGCGAAAAAGATAGAAAAGAAAGACAGGAGGAGGATACAAAATGCCTGAATTACCGGAAATGGAAAATTATCGTCGTTTGCTTTCAGAACGGCTCATTCATGAGCCAATAACGAAGGTTGAAATTAACAGAATCAAATCGATTAATGTTCAAAAAACCGTGTTTACCGAACAGGTTTCAGGGCAATCGATTCAATCCATTACAAGGCGAGGCAAGTATTTGCTTTTCCATTTAACGAGTGGACATTCGCTACTGCTCCATCTTATGCTCGGCGGCTTCATGTTTTATGGCACAGAGGCAGAACAGCCGAAGCGCTCGAAGCAAATCATCCTCTCATTCCAGAATGAGCACCTTTATTTTGTCGGGCTTCGCCTTGGTTTCCTTCACCTTCATTCACTGGACGGCTTGAAGCAGGCATTGGCTAAGCTCGGTCCCGAACCGCTCGACCCTGACTTTACATTGACTGTCTTCCTAAAACGATTGAAGCAAAGGCGCGGAAAGCTAAAAGCCTGTCTCATCAATCAGCAGATGATTGCCGGTATTGGGAATTGTTATGCTGATGAAATTTGTTTTTCCGCTCAGGTTTTACCTTTTCGAAAAGTAACTGACCTTACTACTCCCGAAAAGGAAAGGCTTTTTAACAGCATGAAAGCCGTATTAGCAAAAGCAATATCCTGCGGAGGTTACATGCAGGAACCTGTGTACAAAGGGGATCGGCTGACAGGCTCCTTTCGTTCGAGCTGCAATGTGTACGACCGCACCGGTAACCACTGCAGTCGGTGCGGCTCAGCCATTCAACAGGATGAGCTCTCCTCACGAAAAATGTTTTACTGCTCCGGCTGCCAAGTTTAATTCAGCCTTCTAATTGCTAATCTAATGTTTATTTTAACTGCCAACCTCGTCCGTTTGGGCGTTAAAAGAGCAGGTATACAGTGTTCCTGATGCAAGTTTTATGTTATCTTACGGCCATGTACATCAAAATCTTAAGAAACTATAAAATTTTATCCCTCTTCTACCTTTATCATTTATAATGAGGATGATAGTGAAAGAGGGATGAATTATGACGGAAGATCGTTCGATATTACTCGTAGAGGATGACTTTGAAATTGGACGGATTATGGGCGACCACCTTCGTAAAGAAGGCTATCAAGTTACTTGGGCGACAACAGGTCAGGAAGGCTGGGAGGAGTTTAAACTCGGGCAATTCAGTTTAGTTATTGTTGATTTAATGCTCCCTGAAATTGATGGATTTGAATTGTGCAAAAGAATTCGCCTGGAAAGCGAGCTGCCAATGCTTATCGTTAGTGCTAAGCACGAGGACGAGAGCAAAATTCGCGGACTTGATTTGGGAGCCGATGATTATTTGACAAAGCCCTTTAGCCTACAAGAGCTGAGTGCGAGGATTAGCTCCCACCTGAGGCGTTATCAGCGCTATATGAATAAGGAAGCCAACGCCCATTTAACAAAGTATGTCGGTGGCTTGAAGGTTGATTTCAAAAAGGAAGCCGTTCACTTAAATGAGGATCCTCTCTCATTAACAGCGAAAGAGCACGCTCTCTTGTTTCTTCTTGTACGTAATCCGTTCCAAACATTTTCCAAAAGCGAGTTATACACGCATATTTGGCAGGAGCTCGAACTGCCGGGGAGCAGTCAAACGGTGACCGTCCATATAAAAGGGTTACGGGCTAAGCTATGTGATGATACGCGCTCGTCTCTATACATTCAAACCATCTGGGGTGTCGGCTATCGCTTTATTGGAGAGCAGATAGAATGAAAATCAAGTATTGGCTTTTAATGACTTATTTTCTTGTCATGCTTCTGCCGGTAGGTGTCCTGTATTTTCTTTATTTAAGTATTAATTATTTCGATCAGCAGCAAAGCTTTAAGGAATACTTGGGGGTGTCTTCCACCTTCAATGAGCTAGCCCCATTGCTGGAAAACCCTGACTTTTACGAGTTTCAGCCTCAGGAAAATTATCAGTCAATAGAGGAAGTGACTGACCCATCTTTAACAATCGTCCTTTACGCCGCAGACGGTCTAATCTTATATTCTACTATAGATGATACAATCGTTAATCAATTTACGAGGCAGAGCCGCTCCTTTTTATATCAAAATTTAAATGAAATCATTCAAAATTATTCTAGCTATTCGCTCAAAAAAACCGGTGTTCGCCGAGCAGGAGTTGATCGGCTTTTACGAAATGACGATCGAGCGCGAACAATGGATCGGCGGGATCGAAAATCGGACAAATCTATTTTTCGCTTTATTCAGTACTTTTTTTTGTACTACTGTACGTCGGGGTCATCTGGCTGCTTAATCGCAAAGTCAGTCTGCCTCTTCGCCAGCTGCAGCAGCACATGACAGCCTTTGCGAAGGGGAAGAAGCTCGAAGGAAAATTAAACGCGCCGAAGGATGAAATCGGTGATGTCATTCATCATTTTGAACAAATGAAAGAACAGATCGAGGTTACGAACGCTGCGTTAAACAAACAGCAGCAGGAAAAGGAATTTATTGTCGCTTCGCTCTCTCACGATTTAAAAACTCCCCTCACTGTGATACGGACCTACTCTGAAGCTTTGCTTAGGAATGAGCGCCTGACAACAGTCGAAAGGAAAGAGTATGAAGGCATCTTGTTCGAAAAGCTGGACTATATGAAGCAAATGCTTGACGATTTGTCTATTTATACTGCCCTGCAATCGTCTAAAGCGCATACGGAGTATGTTACTGTTGAGGGGGAGGAGTTTTTTGATATGCTTCTAACTGGCTTCGAGGAGCCATGTGCGAATAACAATATTCATTTGACCGTTCACGCATGTGTGGCAAATGAATATACACTCGATCCGAAACAAATGGTTCGTATCGTCGATAATTTGATGGGAAATAGTATTCGCTATACACCGAATAACAAAAAAAATTTGGCTCGCAGCAGTAGCCAGTGCCTGCCCGCTCCCGGACTGGATATTTGAACCGTTTCACAAAGAGCTCAATCGTTGGCGCAAATATGGGACGATCCTTTTGATCCAAAATGAAGGGCCGAGTATCCCTTTAGCACAAATTCAACATATGCTCAAACCGTTCGTGCAAGCGGAAGGTGCACGAGGGAATGGCGGTACGGTAGGGTTAGGTTTAAGCATAACGAAAATGCTGATTGAACAGCATCAGGGAAAAATCAACATCTGGTCACAGGCTGGCTATGGTACAATTGTCGGCTGTTGGCTACCAGAAGGATGTGTCGATCATGGTTAAAACGCTCACATATTTTAGTATGCTCTCCCTGTTAGCTCTGGGCGGGTGTGGATATTTTCATACTGACAGCCTTGATTTTGACAAGCTGGCCGCCAACCCGAAACAAATCATTGAGCGAGTTCTCGACTCTTCCAATACGTTTGAAAGCTATTACTCTAAAGGGGTAACCAACTATTTCGAAGGGGACGAGCTCATGATAAGCTTCACGATAGAAGAATACAGAAGCCATGATGGAAAATCAAAAGCTATTACTTACTCAGGTGACGGGACGGAAACAATTTCCTTAAATGACGGCGAATCGATTTTGTTATTTGAATCCGATGCGAAGACGGCCTATCAAATGGATTTTCCTGAATCGGAAGAGCATCATCTGATGACTCCGAGGGAGCAAATTATTAGTTTGATAAACGCTCTTGAACCATCACCGCAATACGAAATCGTTGGGGAAGAAGTGTTGCTCGGTATCGACACCTTTCACATGAAAGTACAAGCATCCTCAGAAAAAAGCCTAATTCATCAACTCGAGTTCTGGATTGATCCGAAATCATGGATGATTCTTAAAGCTGAGGTAATTATGGGTGATTCTCGATCCGAGTCTTATTTAACGAAGCTCGAGCTCTCACCCGACTTCGATGAAGATACCTTTTTACTACCTTTACCAGAAGAGATAACTATTGAACCATTTACTCAGACTGTGAGCGGGAATGTGACAGAGGCGGAGACTGCATTTGGCCAACCCTTCTACCTTTTCAGTGATGGAGAATTCACTCTGGAACATATTGAAATCGGACAACTAATGGGTGACCTTGAACAAACGTCGGTAGATTTATATTATATGAAGGATGGCGTTCCCTCCTTTTACCTTTCGATCTATCCGGTACATTCAGATATAGGAGATGGGTTAACTAAACATGAGCAAACGATACGTGGTCAGACGGTGTCTTATTATCAATTTGATACGTTTGAATTGATAAGCTGGGATGAAAATGGATTACGATATACTGTCACTCTTGATAATCCTCGTATTTCAGTCGAGGAGCTGATTCTAGCCGCAGAAAACATGCAGCTAAGCTCCGACAACTGATTGCATTCTATATTATAAACAGGTTAGGTGAGAAAATGAACGTATTGGAAGTGCAAATTGAACAAGGGGGCTATTCTGAAGCAAAGAATGCGATCGAAAATATAGAGTTTCGTATATTTCCGGGAGAGCTTGTCGGCTTAATTGGCCCTAATGGTGCTGGGAAAAGCACGATCATTAAAGCCATTTTAGGATTACTCGATAAGATCGAGGGCGAGATTTACCTTTCGGAAAAAAGTAAATACGCTACATTCCCGAGCAGCCAACCCATTATGAGGAGTTAACGTTATGGGAGCATATAACACTAGCAAAGGCTGTGAACCGAATTAATGAACCTGATTATTTTGAACGTGCCGAGCAATTATTGGACGTTTTTCGTCTGACGGAAGCTAAGCATCACTTTCCTTCTTCTTTTTCAAAGGGGATGCAGCAAAAGCTTATGATAGTTATTGCCGTTTTGACGAAGCCGACACTTTACATTGTCGATGAGCCCTTTATCGGGCTTGATCCGAAAGCGATTAAGGATTTCCTCCTCATTCTCGAAGAAGAGCGAAAGAGAGGGGCTGCGATTCTGATGTCGACTCATGTACTTGACACAGCTGAAAAAATTTGCGATCGATTTTTGCTGATTAATCATGGACATCTAATTGCAGCTGGTGGAATGAAGGAAATTAGAAACGAGAGCATACCAGATGGCTCTCTCATGGACTGCTTCTACTATTTCATGGAGAGCGAACAATGACTAATCCGTCACAGTTATTTTTATTCCGACTAAAAAAAAGAGTGGTCATATCAATACAGTGTCTGGAAGTCAGCGGTGGACTGGATTGTCTGGTTATACGTTCTCGTACCAATTATTGCAATAGCTTTCTATCAATATTATTTAATGTGGACGGGACAAGCGCAATGGCCGGAAATGATTCGAAGCGAAATAAGCTGGTTTGCTTTTTTTCTTCCTCGGTATGAGCGGGACGATCCGGTTGTTCATCCAGACCGGCGACCTGTTATTTGTTAGGCAAAACACGGATTGGCTCAGCTGCTTAATGCGCTTAGGCATCGGCTATTCAGTTTGGCGGAACTTTCTTTTTCTCGGCAGTGCCTTACTGTTCATTTTGCCGCTATGGCTTGTTTATGACAATGCCTCATTAAGCACCATAAGTTTGTTTATAGCATTTGTTTTTGTCTTTCGGTTAAATGTCCAGTTTGTCCGCCAATTGCTGTCAGTGCACTTGCAAAGGTGGAAGCTGCATGCGATGAATGCTGCGTTTTTCATCGTATTCCTTACGCTATTTACCCTGTTTTATTATAGCGATCCTTTTGCTCAACTGTCGCTCATCGGACTGCATATCCTAGCGCTAATCTTCCTCTATCGCAAAAGAATGAACATGAGATGGTGCTTTTATGAAGATTGTAACAGAGAGGAACAACAACGGTTAAAACTGACAAGCATGCTAATCTCGGCAAGCGGTTATCAAATGGGGAAAAGAGGGAAGGTACGAAAAAAACCATTTTTGCTCTTTCCGCAGTCGACTCAGCTTTTTCGTACGCGTACGAATGCAAACCTTGTCTCTGAATCCTTTATTAAGTACGTTCTGCGCAGCCGAACATCGTTAACTTCGATTTTAAGAATTATCGGTATTTATAATTTTGCGATTATCCTTGTTCCAAATTGGATAAAATGGGTCGTACTGTTCGTCGGTTTATATAATCTCATTCATTACATCGAGTCAAGCTGGAAGGAATTAAAAAATCACTCCTTTTCAAGATTGTATCCGTTCGCCAGCCACGAGGAAACGACAAAAGGAGTAAAAAAAAGGCCTAATGATGCTAGCTCTTCCCGGCTGCTTCGTTTTTGGGTTTACAGCCGGCTCTACCGCATTTGCTTCACCACTGCTCGGATGCTTAGTAGCTATCTTAACGTTCTCACTCGCTTTTACTATGATGAAAAAGAGCTGGATTAGAGGGACTTAGCTTAAACGCTAAGGGGCACTGGCGCTGTTCGGATAAATCATCCTACACTTAACGACTTCCTCACGCCTTGTCTGTGGGAGCAGAAGTCATTCTGCAGAGACACGGTTCTTGGTT
Organism: Bacillus sp. JCM 19058; assembly: GCA_001310555.1. The sequence continues at coordinate 3,534 of BAXO01000102.1, read as the reverse complement.
CGCGATTCTTCGTCTTCCTGAAAAGAAGCAAGGGACGAATTCTACTTCTTGTCTGCTCGCCCGCTCCCTTAGCTTTCCTCAGTATGATGCGTCAGCCTAATAACCAGAATTCCCTTCAAAAACAGACAAAGCCTCAATAGGCTCTGCATTGACAGACTTTTTATTACATGCAGAGCTGCCACCTACCGTTCACAGAGCAGATTCCTTTCTTGTAACAATAAGAGCGAGACCGACGGCGCTAATTCCGGAAACGAGCTTACCAGCAATCATCGCAAACACCATTTCCTTTTCGATACCCGCAACAAAACCAAGGTGCCCCCCAAAGACGAATGCACCGCTGACGGCAAACGCAGCATTAATCACCTTTCCACGCGGCTCCATTTGCCGAAAGACGCCAAACATCGGGATACTGTGTGCAAGCGAAGCAAGCAAACCCGAAGCGGCAATGTAATCGATTTTTAATAATCGTCCGGCTGCCTTCAGATGACGTTGAAAGACCTTGGTAATCAATGCCACCATTGGGAATGCACCCGCCAGAACAATCGCAATCGAGCCGACGATTTGAAAGCCTTCCGACAGCGGTGTCATATTCGGAATGACAACAAACCCAGTCAGCGTTTCGATGATGACAGCGACCAGTCCACAAATCGCGATCACTTCAATCAACTTGCCAAACCATTTAAAGCCAACCATCATTTGTGTTGTCCTCTTCCACAACCCTATACCTAAAAGAGCCGAGAGCACGACAGTCGGAATTAAATTTACGCTGACGATGGCGAGATCAAGTCCAGCTAGAATTGAACCGACAAAGCTTCCTGCTGGGATGGTCATAAGCCCAAGTAAAATTCCTTTCGCAAAGTACTCCTGATCGGCTTTTGTAATGATCCCTAAGGCAACAGGAATCGTAAATACGACCGTCGGTCCAAGCATCGTACCGAGAAAAACCCATGAAAACAGCTCCGCATCTCTGGTGAATGCCATTTCTTTGGCGAGAGCGTACCCACCCATATCAAGCGCCAGCAACGAATTGGCAAAGGAAGCTGGATCGGCTCCAATCCAGCTATAAACCGGAGTCATTACAGGAATTAAGAACTGGGCAAGCACCGGGGCAAGCGATAAGATTCCGACCATCGCCAACGTCAATGGTCCCATGGCCTTGAAGCCAGCAACAAATCGCTCACCAAGCCCAAAGCGATTGCCTAAGCATTTGTCTGCTGCACCAAGACAAAGAAAAAATACCATAATATAAATAATAACGTCATTGATCCACATCGTTTAGCTCCTCGCTCCATCAAGAGTATATCGGTTTGAGTGTCACATTTTTTTTATGTAAAAGGAGAAGGCTGTTGCAAGTGCCAGCCAAAATTAAGGTTGAATTTTTGAACAAAAGCGCAATGGTGAAGCTGGAGTTGGTAAGATAACGCTTGTTTTTCTATTGATTTCTACTTCATTTGTATAGCTTCATAAGTTCGATCCGATGACGGTAGAGGTGAAATTTCCGTCCTAATAAAATAGTCATTTAACTTTCCTCCATGCTCGCTATCATTTTTTTATGATAGGAATTCTAAATTTCACCCTTGATTGCCATTTGAATTTCTTTGTCGTCTAACTTTGTTAAAAATAACAATATCAGCATGATTATTGTATCATATTCAAAAATATGCCTTACTAAGCGTGAAACTAATTGTTATCATTACTATTAATAAAATTATTAATTGATTGATATTCATCTACAATTATTTTCGAAACTTTCTCCTCGCACTTAAGATATTGTGATCTAACTACCATTATAAATCGTCTGTACTTCTCAAATAACCCCTTTCCTTATAACAATTAACGTTCTTGAAACACCCTCAGCTATATCTGCTACACTTATCCGTTACATTGATAATGGGCATCCTAGAAAACCTACCCGGTGACACCATAAGAAGACAAAAACAGAAGCTCCTCATTCTTAAGCTTCTGTTCTTTCATTCTATGTTCTTACTCTACCGCCTTTTCTTCTTCTATTCGAACTAATTCTTGCTCATATTTTTCTCTTAACAGTGTATTTAAATCAATCTCATCTCCGTTTACAAATTGATTCAATGCTTCAGAAACGACACCATCATTTTCATATTTTGACATGCTCTCAGGCGCATCGGCTACAGGAAGAGAAAATATTGCCTCCATATTCCTTCCTTCCCAAATATGTCCTTCTGTTTCGAGTGCCACCTCTTGCGCGACACCATCTTCGTATAGGTGCGGAAATGGAACGTACAGAGGCCCTCTCGTAAAGGAGTTGTTCAATAATTGTTCATCAGTAAACCAAAAATTCAACACTCGCATTACTTCTTCATGATGTTCACTTGTAGAGCTAACTCCCATAGCCCATCCTCTGGAAGGCACACCTTTCTCCGGTTCTGGATACGTCGCTACGTCCCAATTTACATTTGCAGCCTCGTTTGGTGGGCCGAAAAATTGTGCGACCATGGCCAATCTTTGCTCGGTCTCGAACAAATGCACCCAACCGTTTTCTTCCCAATGCTCAGGAATGTATGGATTACCGACAATCGAATAAGCACGCTTATATAAATTGAAATAATCTCTTACTAGTTCGTTATTTGTCCAAAGTGGCTCATCACTTACTGGATCAACAAGGTTTCCCGCCGTCCAAAAAAATCGGAGCTTCATGGTTTGGCATATAAAGACCTTGATACTCAATTCCATTCCGTTCCCCCGTCACTTTTTCCGCTAATTCGATCACTTCTTCCCAATTCATTCCGTCCTCTGGATAATTAACGCCAAACAAGTCAAAAACATCTTTATTATACATTAGGGCAAAGCGACTCGTCATAACTGGAAGAGCCCATAGTTCTCCCCCTGAAACCGATTTCCATTCAGCAAGATGGTTTGGATCAAACCTCGAAATATCAAAGTTGTAATCTTCAATTAATTTTGTCATGTCATATGTCAATTCGTACTCACCCGCGTTGGCGAGGCCTCCCTTATTCCAAAACCACAAAATGTCAGGTAAATTCTGGGCTGAAATGATTTCTTCATAATCTCCTTCTACGTGTTCAAAAGTTATATGAGGAAATTTTTCTTCTGCTGGTTTAATAAACCCGTCTATAAATGCCTCGTCTTGCCCAAAATGAATTTTTAAAGTAACTGGCTCAAAATCTCCTTCAACATCCGATGAATCAGACTCCGTATCAGAGATGCACCCTGAAAAAAAATAAACACACCGCAGACTGTCATCCAAAGAAATAGGAAAGTACGGGCACCTACAACGACTTTCATTAAAAACACCCCTCCCATTATTATTTGTTAATCAAGCTTATTGCTCCATCAATAAGGCCGCTTACTTTTTTTCTAGTTTTCATAATATCGGATGCCCGTTAAATAAATTCCACCTTTCGCATGCTCCGCTTCAGCTATAAAAAGAAATCGGTTTTCAATTGAGTGAATTTCATAAATGCTTATTTCAGAAATAAATGCGGATATCATTAGCCGACATACACAGAATGGTTCGCTATGTTAATGCTATTGTAA
>BAXO01000101.1 GCA_001310555.1 Bacillus sp. JCM 19058 | reverse complement strand
TTTGACGTAGAACCAAAAAGAAGAAAATCTTTTAAGATAACAACAAACCCCACCTTCCCTTAAATACGAAGGTGGGGTTTGACTACGGTCTGAAAGAATCAAGCGTAAAGCTTGATTCTTTTAATACCGCCATTTTTTTAAAAATTTTTCGGTCTCTTCACGCCCGATTGAAATTAGCTCTTTTATTTCGCTTTCTGTGAGGGAAAAATCGGTCGCCTTCACATCTCGCTCGGAATAAATACGATATTTTTTGCGTGCTCTTCTTCAATATAACGAGTATCATGCGCCGTACTCATCGTTTCAAACAACGCTTTGTACATCGTGAATGCATTGCGGATATTATGGGGAGGAATATGGTTAATCTGAGGAGTTAATTGAAATCCGAGAACGGGGCGCTGACATTTCTTCGTATTTTTATTAATAAATAGCCACATCGGAAAATTGCTTAAGACTCCACCATCTACAATGTAGGATTTTGATAACCCGCTCATCCGATCATAAATTTTGACAGGCTCAAAGAAAAACGGAATGCTACAGCTCATCCTTACCGCACGTGCAACAGAAAACCTCTCCGGAATAATGCCGTAATCCTTCAAATGATCGGGCCATACGACGATCCGCCCTTTCGACAAGTCAGAAGCTACGATTCGCAACGATTTCGGTGGCAAATCAGCGAAGGTGGATATCCCTTTTTTCTCAAGTGACTTCTTCAACCATTCTTCCAGTTTATCACCTTTATACAGCCCTAGTCGAAAATAGAGATTTAACCACCTGCCGATTGCAAAAGGTAGTAATGACATCCGCTCATCTTTAAAATCCTCTAGTTTCATTTCATCGAGAAGCTGATAAAGTTCATGGCTATTATATCCTGCCTGAATCAGTGCTGCGACAAGCGCCCCGGCACTAGTTCCTGCGAGACGTTTGAATTGAAACCCCCGCTCTTCAATGACTTCAAGGGCACCAATAAACGAATAAGCTTTGACCCCTCCCCCTGCAAACACTCCATCCAGCTTCATTCCGCTCTCCCCCCTTATTACAAAGTTATGAGGAAAACTAGTCCGTTATCACGGTACAACTATCCACAAAACGGCCCATTTCATTGGAAAGAATCATTCAGTCAAAAAATAACCGCACCAATAAAGATGCAGTTATTCACCTTCTTCATTTTTTTTCTGCACTTCACGCAAGTCGAGAGCACGACGTTCGTCTTCTTCAAAATATTGAACGAGATCACCGATGCGATCGATCGCATCCCAGCTCAAATGATGTTCAATGCCTTCAACATCTTTATAAATATGGTCCTTGTCAACTCCAATCAGCCTCATGAAGTCTTCAAGTAATTCATGACGATAAACTAAACGCTTGCCGATCTTTTTCCCTTTAGACGTTAGAATAAGACCACGGTAACGCTCATATATTAAGTAACCACTCTTATCCAATTTCTGTACCATTTTTGTCACGGAGGACGGATGAACTCCAATGCCTCGGCAATATCGGATACGCGGGCGTAGCCCTTCTCCTCGATCAATATATAGATTCGTTCTAAATAGTCTTCCATGCTTGGTGTAGGCATAGGGTTCCCTCCAATTTTCAAAAACGAACAACCTTCAGTTTGGTTGCACAACAATTACCTTTAGTTTACTACAAATGCTCAGCCAGGGACAATGATAAGATGGTTATTCAGTAAACTCGTTCTCGCCCATATAATTTGACGCTTAGCTCAACAATTAACCATTATGCCTTACTTATAAGGTTTGGCTGCCTATTCCAGCCTCACTATTTGATTTTTCGATTGACAATTTTTTTGATAAGTGTTCAGATAGAAATGAAAAAGATGATGTTCTAAAGATGGAGGTATGAATAATGGAATATGTTCTTTTGAATAAAAATTTAATCGAACGTAAGGAGCGCGTATCGATTTCGATGACCGCGGCTATTATTTTGGCGATGGCATTTATGAGGTTGTCAGATTATACGAAAAAAAATTCTTTACATTGTCAGCTCATATCGAACGGTTTTATACGAGCGCGAAAAAAAATGGATATGCCGATATCGTTGGATAAAGAGGAGCTAGCCAGCCTTTTACACAAATTAGTCGATAAAAATCAAATTAGCGATGGAATCATCTATTTTCAGGCGACAAGAGGCGTAAGCCCGCGAGACCATCTTTACGAGCGAGAAGATGAGCCCGTTTTTACCGGATTTACGAAGAAGCTCTCAGCCGAAAATCCTTTGCAGAAAACCGGAGTTGCCGTCTGGCTAACTGACGATATTCGCTGGCTCCGCTGCGATATTAAAACGATTAACTTACTCGGTAATGTCTTTGCCAAGCGTGAAGCAGCCGATCACTCTTGCCAGGAAGCAATTTTGCATAGAGACGGAATCATCACAGAAGGCTCTGCTTCCAATCTGTTCCTCGTCAGCAACGAGACGTTGTATACTCATCCGGCCACGAACTTGATTTTGAATGGAATTACTCGCCAGCTCGTAATCGAGATCGCGCGAGAAAACGGCTATAAAGTAGTCGAGGAGCCGTTCCCTAAAGAAGTCATTGCTCAAGCAGATGAAGCTTTTATTACGAGTACGACGATGGAAATTACTCCTGTGACTAGCGTTTCCGGGCAAATTGAGGCGACACTCCCAGTCGGCAGCGTAACGCGTGCCTTACAGGAAGCTTTTGCAAAAAAGAAATAGCACACTAGCCATAAATTAGAGTTTTCAGCGCTCGGTAAACTCTTTATGTATCGAGTCGGAAAAAGTGGCTAAGCTTCGAATGAATAAAAGCAATCCCGTCAACAGGAGAGATATTCCTCCTTTGACGGGAAGTCTATACAATGATCGATTATTTACGAAAGTTCCAGCTATCTTGCTCGTACCTTGTTCGAGCAAGCGCTTCAACCGCCTCGTTTTCTTCAGCAGACAAAGCATAAGGCTGAAGCTTTATTTGTAATCCACGTTCAAACCCTGTTTTAAATGCCCGCTTTGCTTCATCCATTGAAAGCGGCTCGCTTCTTAGTGAGTTGATCGCTACCGCTTTATTTTTAAAATTTCTTTGCATGCGCTCTCTTACTCTTTCACTTGGATAGCGAAACAAATCAAAAAGCTTGTCCTCATCAATATCGAGAATAATCGAGCCATGCTGCAAAATAACTCCTTTTTGCCTCGTCTGAGCACTTCCGGCTACTTTTCTTCCTTCAACAACTAGCTCATACCACGAAGGTGCATCAAAGCAAACAGCAGAGCGCGGATTTTTGAGCGCCGCTCTTTCTTCCTCTGAACGCGGGATGGAAAAATATGCATCTAATCCGACTGCTTTAAAGCCTTCAAGAATTCCTTCGGATATGACGCGATAAGCGTCAGTCACTGAGGCAGGCATCTTCGAATGCTCCTCCGTGACGATTACACTGTAAGTTAATTCCTGATCGTGCAAAACGCCGCGACCTCCGGTTGGACGACGGACAAAGCCGAGCCCGTAGTTTCGTACGGCATCCATGTTGATTTCCTTTTCTACCTTTTGAAAATATCCAACCGATAATGTAGCTGGATTCCAGCCATAAAAACGTATGGTCGGGGGGAACTGCCCTTTGCTGTGCCAGTCTAGCAACGCTTCATCCATTGCCATGTTGTAAGCAGGACTCTGGTTACCAGAATCAATAAAACGCCATGTTTCTGTCATCGTCATCGCTTCTTTCTTTAAACATCCTTCCCATCTAGTTTATCAAACCCAACTCACTTCACCAAACGGAATGGTTTAAACAAAGAAAAACATCGCTTCTAGGTAATTGCTTATTTTCTCACAGACTATTATAATTTAAAGGACTGGATTTGTTTCGTAAAAGGAGTGTACACAGTTTCATGGATTATTTGATTTGGATTCCACTTGCCGTACTCGTAGGCTATATTTTATTTAAAAGGTTTTACAAGCCTGGCTATTTAACAACCTTAACTCAAGAAGAATTTATTAAAGGCTATCGCAAGGCGCAATTAATTGATGTGCGTGAACAGCGGGAATTTGACGGTGGCCATATTCTTGGCGCCCGCAACATACCGATGTCCCAACTGCGCCAGCGGATGAATGAAGTTCGCGTGGACCAATCTGTCTACCTGTATTGTCAATCCGGGGCACGTAGTCAACAGGCCGCTCAAATTCTTAAGAAAAAAACGTGGTGTCGAAAACCTCTATCACTTAAAGGGTGGCTTCCGGAAATGGACGGGAAAAATTAAAAAGAAGTAGTCACCGTTATGCTCCTGGAATCATTGGACGAATAAAAAAATAGCTTCTCGGGCTAGTGACGTCCGTGAAAGAAAGTCCTTTTGCAAGTATTGGGGCTTAGCATTGTAGCGTCAAGAGTCGCTCTTCGAAAAAAATCACGTGATAAACAAAAACCGGCACAGTCCATCGACCTGCCGGTTTTGTTATGACTAATTTTCCTTTACATACCGCAAAATTGGCTTTCTTGCTGCTTGCGTTTCATCGAGGCGAGAAATGATCGTATGGTGTGGTGCTTCCTGTACGATTTCTGGGTTATTTTCAGCTTCTTCGGCAATTTGAATCATCGCCTCGATAAACTCATCAAGCGTTTCCTTTGCCTCTGTTTCAGTAGGCTCAATCATCATACACTCTTCCACATTGAGCGGAAAATAGATCGTCGGCGGATGGTAGCCAAAGTCCAACAGGCGTTTGGCGATATCGAGTGTGCGCACTCCAAGCTTTTTCTGCCTTTTTCCTGAAAGGACAAATTCATGCTTGCAATGCTGAGCATAAGGCAAATCAAAATACCGTTCAAGCCTGCGCATCATATAGTTGGCGTTTAACACCGCGTATTCTGATACTTGACGCAAGCCGTCAGGTCCCATTGTCCGAATATACGTGTAAGCCGGACATTAATCCCGAAGTTGCCGTAATACGGCTTCACTCGCCCAATCGATTGCGGCCGGTCATAGTCCAGTCGATACACTTCTCCTTCTTTCGTAATTAACGGCTTCGGCAAAAACGGAATCAAGTCAGCCTTGACGCCCACCGGTCCAGAGCCGGGTCCACCGCCACCATGCGGGCCTGTAAACGTCTTATGCAAATTCAAATGAACGACGTCAAAGCCCATATCGCCTGGACGAGTAATGCCTAGAATCGCATTGGAATTCGCTCCATCATAATAAACCTTACCGCCTGCCTCATGAATAATTGTCGTCATTTTATCGATATACGTTTCAAACAGCCCAAGGGTGTTCGGGTTTGTTAGCATTAATGCCGCAGTATCCGGGCCGACGACCTCGCGAAGGTGCTCGAGATCGACGAGCCCTGTCTCATCTGTCCTAACTGTAACTGACTCAAAGCCTGCTACAGTCGCCGAGGCTGGGTTTGTGCCGTGAGCAGAATCAGGGACAATCACCTTCGTCCGCTGGAAGTCGCCGTTTGCTTCGTGAAAAGCTCGAATCATCATTAACCCGGTCCATTCCCCATGTGCTCCTGCTGCGGGCTGAAGAGTGACGAGATCCATCCCGGTAATCGCCTCTAACGAAGATTGCAGCTCAAATAATAGCTCCAGCGCTCCTTGTACTTGCTCATCAGGCTGATACGGGTGAATGTGAGCAAAGCCTTGAAGGCGGGCGACATCCTCATTAATTTTTGGGTTGTATTTCATCGTACACGAGCCTAGTGGATAAAAGCCGGAGTCGACCCCATAATTTCTCCTTGAAAGCGCGGTGTAATGACGCATAATTTGCAGCTCAGACACCTCGGGTAGCTCAGGCTCCGTTTCACGCAAATATTCTGCGGGAATTAGTTCTGCAAGCGACTGCTCAGGAATATCGAGGTCAGGTAAGCTATGTCCGACACGCCCCGGCTTTGACAATTCAAAAATGAGCGCTTGATTTTGCTTATTCATATGAGTGCCCCCATTTCTTTCGCAAATAAGTCAATCTCTTCTTTCGTCCGCATTTCAGTAATTGCAACAAGCATATGATTTTTCAGATTTGGATAGTCACGACCGAGATCGTAGCCACCGATGAAGCCTTTTTTTCAATAGCTTTTCATTACAGCTATCGACTTCTTCGTTCAGTACGATCACAAATTCGTTAAACGAAGGCTGAGCTTCGAGCACACGAACCCCATGCTCCTTCAATTTCGCTTTTGCATAAGCCGCTTTTTGGACGTTCCAGGCAGCCAACTGCTTAACGCCCCTCTTTCCGAGTGCAGTCATCGCTACTGAGGCAGCCAATGCGTTCAGTGCTTGGTTCGAGCATATATTAGAAGTCGCTTTCTCGCGACGGATATGCTGCTCGCGTGCCTGCAATGTTAAAACGAAACCGCGCTGTCCGTGCTCATCCGTCGTTTGACCGACAAGACGACCAGGAACTTTTCGCATCAGTTTTTTTTGTCGTTGCAAAATACCCGCAATGCGGGCCGCCAAATTGCGTCGGAATACCGAATGGCTGTGCGTCACCGACGACGATGTCAGCTCCGAATTCGCCCGGCGACTTCAATAAGCCTAAAGCAAGTGGGTTGCTCGAAACGACGAACAACGACTTTTCGCTATGTGTGATCTGTTCCAGCTCTGCCATAGGTTCGAGGTTGCCAAAGAAGTTAGGGTATTGAACGACCACGCACGCCGTCTCTTCATTGAAGCTCTTTTTCAATTGTTCCAGATCGGTAACGCCGTCCTTCGTCTCAATTTCTATCACGTCCAGCCTTTGTCCGTTCGCATTCGCTTGAATGACAGCACGGGCTTCAGGGTGAACAGCCTTCGACACGAGAATTGTCTTTTTTTTCGTTTGACCGGCACTCATCATTGCCGCCTCTGCCAACGCGGTCGGGCCATCATACATAGACGAATTCGCCAAATCCATCCCCGTCAGCTCAGCAATCATCGTTTGGAATTCAAAGATTGCCTGCAATTCACCTTGCGAGATTTCTGGCTGGTAAGGAGTATAAGCAGTATAAAATTCCGAACGAGAGATGACATGATCGACGATCGAAGGGATATAATGCTCATACACTCCTGCCCCAAGAAAGGAGGGCTTTTGTTTAATTGATACGTTTTTGGCGGCAAGCCTTGAAAATAGCGAACTAGCTCCGGCTCTTTTAACGCTTCCTTTACATCAAGCTGGCCCTTAAAACGGATTTCTTCCGGAATATCAGAAAACAATTCTTCGATGGAATCCACGCCGATTGAAGCAAGCATTTCCTTTTTATCGGCCTCTGTCATCGGCAAATAGCGATTATTCATAGCTTCTTTCCTCCTTAGCCTTATCGTTTATAAAATGGGGTGGCAACGACCTTTGCCTTTACTCGTTTTTTTTCTAATCTGTACCTCTACCTCGGTTTCGAGGGCTGCGTAGGCAATATCTATGAGCGCTAAACCGACGTTCTTTTTTAAAGTAGGTGACTGGGTGCCACTCGTGACAAAGCCGAGCTGTTTGTCGCCAGCAAAAACCTCGTACCCGGTACGGGGAATTCCTTTATCAATCATTTCAATTCCAACAAGCTTTCGCTTCAGGCCTTCCTCCTTTTGCTTTTGCAATGCTTCCTTACCAATAAAGCTTTCGGGCTTCGCCAGCTTTACCGCAAAGCCGATGCCGGCCTCAAGAGGTGAAATATCCTTACTGAGCTCCTGACCGTACAACGGCAATTTCGCTTCAAAACGTAGCGTGTCTCGTGCCCCTAAGCCGCACGGAATAAGACCATCCCCTTGCCCCGATTCGAGCAATGCTTCCCACAATCTGGCAGCATCCTTGCTCGAACAATAAAGCTCAAACCCGTCCTCTCCGGTATAACCAGTCCGGGAAGCAAGAACGGGAATACCAGCAATACTCACCTGTTCAGAAAATTGGAAAAAGCCGATCGAGTTTAAATCATACTCGGTTTCCTTCTGTAAGATCGTAGCAGCTAACGGACCTTGTAGCGCCAGCAGCGCAATCTCTGATGAAATATTTTTTACTTCAGCCCTTCAATGAGCTGTTCCTCCATCCACTCAACATCCTTTTCAATATTCGCCGCATTAATGACAAGTAAAAATTCGTCTTCTCCCTTGCGGTATATTAGTAAATCATCAATCGTACCGCCATCCGGGTAACACATTGCCGTATACTGCGTTCTTCCAACAGTTAGCTTGGATACGTCGTTTGTGACGAGCTTTTGCAAATAAATGAGCGCTTTCGGACCACGTACGAGTACTTCACCCATGTGAGAGACATCAAATAGCCCTGCTTTCGTTCGAACCGCTTCGTGCTCCTCTTTAATGCTCGAAAATTGCACCGGCAAAGCCCACCCACCAAAATCAATCGTTTTCGCCCCGTATTTTTGATAAAGCGCAAACAATGGCGTTTGTTTTAATGTTGTCATCTTACTCCTCCTCGTCTTTTATTTGATCAAATCGCTTTCAATAGCAACGAGCCTGTCATCATAATAAACACGGTTTTCAATAAGGGAATGAAAATTGGGCAGCTGCCAGACAAGCCTTGGAACAGAAGCGAAAACGCTAAAAAGGACAGAGTTATACACTTTGCGTGTATAACTCTGTCCGGTAACCAGAAAGTTTCCCTCTTTTCGGAGCGAAAAGAACTGTCTTCGTAGGTGGCCTGTTTACACAAGCACTCTCCAGAGCTGCGTCAAACAAGAGTCTTTTTGCCTGAGAGATTCACACATTCATGCTTGCTCCTTCGGCGCTGTCATCAAACAGTCTCTCCCCTTGCTCTCACCCGCGTATTGTTTTTCATTTTCATAGACCTTGTCTTCATGATTTCTTCCAATTTGTGCATACTAAATGAAGGAAGCTCAAAAAAAGGCGGCTGAACTCCGCTTAAGGCAACGGTTCAGCTCTTTTACTTATATTTGGACAGACTGTTGATTTGAATTTATTCATAACCTACGTCTATCCTATCAAGACAGTGATAATGGCGCAAGCTTTATTTTCAGAAAGGATGAGTAGCGATGAAAGTCAACATTCACTTTGATCAAAATTGGAAGGATCGATTTTTAGAACGGCTTGAGAATGACGGACCTTGGTCGAATTGGGAATTGTTTCAGCTCGCCTATGAAGCCGAGGAATACCAGGCGGTTCCGGAATTTGAAGGATTGCTTGCACCTAAACACTTACCCGAGCTTGAGCCATTTCCACACCAAATCGAGGTGGCCAATACCGTCATTGAAAAAAATGAACGGGAAAGCCATTCTCGCTGATGAAGTTGGACTTGGCAAAACGATAGAAGCTGGTTTGATTTTAAAGGAATATATGATACGCGGCCTCGTCAAAAAAAAGCGCTGGTGCTAGTACCTGCCTCTCTTGTTTCCCAATGCTTATGAATTAAACACGAAATTTTTTTATCCCGGCTGTTGCCCAAAAGAAATCGTACGTATGGGAAGAATGCGATATCGTTGTAGCCTCGATTGATACGGCCAAGCGTCAGCCCCATCGCGACATTGTTTTGGAGCAGCCTTACGATCTCGTCATTATTGATGAGGCACATAAATTAAAAAAAATCCAAAAACGAAAAACTACGAGTTTATCCGTCTACTCAAGAAGAAGTTTTGTTTACTGCTAACCGCTACACCCATTCAAAATAAACTCGCCGAAATATTTAATCTCGTTTCCTTATTAAAGCCCGGCCATTTAGGAGATATCGCAAGCTTTGAAAAGGAATACCGCTCGAACAAGCGCGCCCCGAAAAACGAAGAAAAACTGCGGGAGCTAATCAACAAGGTCATGGTCCGCAATCGCCGGGAGGAGACGGGTATCGAATGGACGAAGCGAATTGTCGAAACGGTGCCGATCGCCTTCAGTGAGTCGGAGCGTGAATTTTATGAAGCGATTTCGACGTTGAAAGAGGATACGAATCATTTTTCGCTTTTAACATTAAAAAGGGAAATATGCAGCAGTCGTGAAGCTGCTTTTATCACACTCAAAAACTTAATCGAAAAAGCACAGGCTAACGGTCACGTACTCCCTCAGGCAGAAGCGTTAATCGAAAAAGTCGGAAAGATCGACCGACATGCCAAAGCGGAAAAAGCGTTGGAGCTCGTCCAGAAAATTAATGACAAGGTCATCATTTTCACCGAATACCGGGCCACCCAAATGTATTTGCAATGGTATCTCAAGCAAAACGGCATAACCTCTGTTCCGTTCCGCGGCGGCTTCAAGCGTGGAAAAAAGGATTGGATGCGCGAGCTTTTTCAAAACCATGCGCAAGTACTTATTGCAACAGAAGCAGGTGGCGAAGGGATCAATCTCCAATTTTGTAGCCATATCATTAATTACGATTTACCATGGAATCCAATGCGGATTGAACAACGAATCGGCCGTATTCATCGGCTCGGGCAACGAAATGATGTCCACATTTTTAATTTTGCCGTCGAAAATACGGTCGAGCAGCAAATCCTTGAGCTTCTTTATGAAAAGATCCATTTATTTGAAGCTGTCGTAGGTGAGCTTGACGATATTTTAACACGGATTCAGCTGCCGGCAATTGAGGAACATGTTCACGATATTTTGCTCGATTCAGATACCGGTGGCGAAATGAAAATTAAATTTAATCACCTCGCCGCGATCATGAATGAAGCGGCGAAGGAACGAGCCGAAAGAAAGGGCGAATCTTACGATGCAACAGCAACATCTTCATAATTTTCTCGAACGATATTTTTGCGGAAATGAATGTACAGTCATCGACAATCACCCGACTTATTTGTCGGTACAGCTCTCTATTGAGCTTGACAAGCTATTAATGAACCGTCCGTTTTATTGGCACTATCTCGAAAAACAGGTGGACAGCCGCAGCCAATGCAAGTCACCTTTATTACCGATCAAATGAACGTCCCCGAAGAGGTCAAAGGGGAGCTAATTCATTTCGGCTCACCGAGGCTTCGGCAACTGTTTGAATCGACTCGTCAGCTAGGCGACTGCATTCGCTTGTATGAAGACGTTCGAGCAACAAGTCAGCACTCCGCCCCCTTACAGCCTTGGCTTATGCTCAATACGAAGGTTTCTTTCCAATGCGATCGCAAAAAGGATGTACTGCTGTCACTCGGGCTTAATTTGATTCACGGACAAATTGTGCAGAATTTCTTTGAGCAGTTAAAGGCAAAAAAAGCTGACTCCTAAAATCCCTGATTTCTGTTTTACACTGTCACCATTAATTATGCCAAAAAGCGGCTTGATTCGCCTTCAAAAAATGGTAAAAACATACGCGGAGAATGAAGACCCGACATGGGCAAAGGAAGCGGTAGGTCGGTGGGAAGCAGACTTAGCATTACTGGAGAAATTTTATGAGGATATGGAGGAAAAGCCGGAAAGTTATCATTTAGAAAAGCAGGCGCTTCAGGAGCAATATGAACCACAGATTCATGTCGAAGTGATTAACGGCGGAATGTTCTATTTGGAGCAACAAACGTTTCAAAAGTAAGCTAGCACCCAATGCTGATGACACAGGAATTGGCTGGACAATCTCCCCTATCAATTCATGAATCTAATAAACCTGTCACATCAAAACCTGGCGCAGCCCCTCTCCTGTAGCATAAACGTTCATATCCGAATAACGCCCCGTTTAAACGCACAAGACACCTCTCATATAAAAGAGGTGTCTGTTTACCGTTTGCTCGAATTGGTTTTTTACATTATGGGTTAGCTACCGGGATACCGTCGCCAGTAGTAATCAGTGAAAAAAATCGTCATCACGGAAAAGAAACCGAAAACGGCAAGAGAAATGGCCGCAAATCCTACGGCAAAGAAATTCTTTTTACGAAATTCACGGTAAGTTGCAATTCCGCAAACGATCGCAATCAATAAGAACACAATGACTGTAAACATGCTAACTCCCCCTCCTTATGTACGATTAAAAACTCATTCATTTACATGTTCATTTCAAATGAAACTTCGCGAATTAGGCGTTACCGCTTCCCTGCAAAGATGACCACGGTTATGCAGGAGTTTCGCAACTTCTGCCATTACGCGAATTTTTGAGGTACTGTATACGGTGCTTCCACCGAGAAAAAGCTCGGGAGGATGTATGTCCGTCCCTTTCATTATAATTCATTTACCGGTGATTGTCAGCCTCTAAAATTGACAGAGCAGCAAACGTTAGTTGATATAAATAGTTTGAACCATTTCATCGTCTTTTACTCTCATTTTGCAGGCAAAACTCTTCTGCTTTGAAACAAAGCGAAAGTCAAGGTAAGATATAGGTAATGACTGTGAATCTTCAAAAGGAGTGAGGCTTATGCAATGGACACAACTACCATTAGGCCCTTTACAAACGAATGCCTATGTTTTAATAAACGACGATAAAGAGGCGATCATTTTTGATCCAGGAGGTCAAGGACTAGAATTAGTCGAATGGCTTCAAACCGAAAAGCTTAAACCGTTGGCGATTCTCTTGACTCATGCCCACTTTGATCATATCGGTGCGGTAGACGTTGTTCGAGATGCGTTTAATTGTCCAGTTTATCTTCACACGCTTGAGAACGACTGGCTCGGCAATCCCGAGAAAAATCGTTCAACCTCATTTTTGGGTGGTGAAGCAATCATCGTTCGTCCTGCAGACGTTCTTATTGAAAAAGAAGAGTCAATATCCATTGGGGCTTTTCACTTCCAAGTATATGCAACACCGGGACATTCGCCTGGCAGCGTATCTTATTATTGCACTGAGGAACAAATCGTTTTTTTCCGGTGACGCTTTATTTTCTGGCAGCATTGGTCGGACTGATTTACCAGAGGGCAATCAGCAGCTGCTGCTTGACAGCATTCATACTAAATTGCTTGAACTACCGGAGGAAACCGTTGTCGCATGCGGGCACGGTCCAACGACGACCATCGGGGCAGAGATGGATAGCAATCCGTTTTTGAGCGGATTCTAAAAGCGCAAAACGGGCACCTACAGGACAACGGTTCGACTCACTTCCATTTGAAGGAACGTAAACTAATGGACTGGATCGAAAACGAAGCGGTACTGCCTACTAAGGACAGAATGACTTGTTCGGAATCGTTTACAGAAACATCAGTTTAAAAAGCACGCAGCGACCTCTGCGTGCTCAGCATGTAGTCAAAGTCTCCCATCCCGAGACGGTCGAATAGCTTTTTTTCATTGGAAAAAGCTGCTACGAAAGGTCGCTTCGATTCCGCTTCCCGGGCACCTTTCCGCAGGCGGGCGTGGAACTAACCGACTACGCCGGTGGATTTCCACCTGCCCTTTCCTCCTGCAGGAGTCACCTCCCTCCCTTCCGCTATAACATTCGGTTGAGATGATATTCGATAATGTCAAAAAAACTGGCGAATAAAACAAAGCTGACTGATATGGTCTGGATCGAAAAGTTTGTCCCTGACGATCTTATTTCGAAAATTAGACGTAGCGCTTTACTTTGCCATCATTTATGATCTCGTTCAAGCTTTGTTTTTTTATACTGAGACTCCTCTTATTCCTGGACAGTCTCTTAATCGGCTGCTCGAACAATTCATTCGGGTTCCGATAAAGGCCGATTAAGTGCCGATCCCGTCATTCTCATTCTCATTAAAATATAAATCGGATTCGAATCAATGCGGTACATACCCTTTACTGGATCCATGTACATAAGCGGAGGTCATCACTAGCAAATCCTGCGCCATCTATGGCAAGACGCAACCAATAAAGCGGGGCACCTTAGATCGACCGAAACGAATAAAAAAGAAAAGAGACGATGGAGCGGGTCTTTGCGGACTTAAAACAGACGTATAGGTTGCGTTCGACAAACCTGAGAGGGTTAAAAGAATTCAATGCTGGCGATGCATGTTTTCGCTAATTAAGAAATTAGTCACTTGAAGCTGGAGGCAAATGCCCCCCAACTCCAAGTGACCCAAATACTGATCAGATTTTCAAAATGGCACTGAGCACGCAGCGACCTCTGCCTGCTTTCAATTTTGGCCTAGCCTTTCACCGCTCCACTCGTTAATGCGCCAACAATAAAACGCTGTAACAGGATAAAGAGGACTATAACCGGTACTATCGACAAAATACTGCCTGCTGCCAAATAGTGTGTCGTAATTTGCGTTTGTGTCGATTGGAGATTAACGACTCCGACAGACACAGGGTAGAGGCTCGCATCGTCTATTAAAATAAACGGTATGACAAATTGCGACCAGCTTTGCACAGCTATTAGAATCGTCACCGAGACAATGCCTGGAATCCAGACTGGTAAAAGAATCTTAGTGAGTACTTGTAGCTTCGTACATCCGTCAATCGTTGCTGCTTCATCGATATCAACTGGTATCGTATCAAGATAGTTTTTCAGAAACCAGGTCGCAAATGGCAAGACGACGGCGACATAAACGATAATGATTAAACCAAGGTTATTTAGCAAATTCCAATCGGCAAACAGTCGATAGATTGGAATGGTAATGACAACCGCGGAGATCATTTGCGTAATTAAAATAACGACAAGCAATATATTTTTGCGGCGCATGCGATGACGCGAAAGTGCAAAAGCTGCCGGCAAGGCAATGAGAAGCGTCAGCGCTACAGTAGCGACTACAATTCTAAGAGAGTTCCACAAATATTGCAGCACCGGCGTTGTTTCCATAACATGGGCGTAGTTTTCGAGCTGAAAGCTTAGCGGGAAAAGCGCCGGCGGAACTTGAAACAGTTCCTCCTGCGTTTTTAAGGAAAGTGACAGCACCCAAAGGAGCGGAAACAGGAATCCGAGTACAATTAAGACATAGCTGACATACAGGCATCCTTTGATCCACCTCGTCTTTACTGTCTTTGTCATCACGCCCCACTCTCCCTTCCTAATAACCGTAAATAGACAAGTGTCATTACGACATTAATTGCCAGTAATACTACAGCAGTTGCTGCACCGACCCCTAAGTGAAATTCCCTAAAAATCGATGTGTAGATGCTTAAAGCAATAACTTCAGTGCTATTTCCAGGGCCACCTCCGGTCAGAGCCATAACCATATCGAACGTATTGAACGTATCGATTGAAATAATGATTAAATTAATTAAAATGATCGGTGCCATCGCCGGGAGAATGACGTGACGCAGGCGTTGAAAAGGACCTGCTCCATCGATTTTCGCCGCTTCAACGATATGCTGAGAAATCGTCTGAAGACCAGCGTACATTAAGATCATACTAAAAGCAGTTCCCCTCCATATGTTAGCTAGCGTCACAGAAAGCAGCGCCATCGTCGGTTCAGATAAAAATGTAATCGGGCCAATCCCGACTGTCCCTAGTAAGTAATTCAAGATTCCAGCCTCTGTTTCATTGAAGAGCATAGCGAAAATGACACCGATCACTACGCCGGGAATCGCCCAAGCGACTAAGACAGACGTCCGTACGACGACAGTTCCCCTTACTTTATATTTTTCTCCTTGAACGATGAGCAATGCAACAAGCAGCCCGCACAAGAGCTGAAAGATGACACTAAAGAAAACAAAGAAAAATGTAGTGCCGAGCATTGGCCAAAACCCTGGTAACGTGAACAGGCGAACGTAGGATTCAAACGTATACGTATAACCCAACTCGAGCAAATTACTATCTGTAAAGCTCAGCCGGACAATTTGCAAAACCGGATATAAAAAAACAAGAGCAAGAATAACAAACAGCGGAAGTAGCCATGGGTAAGGGCTGTCCGTAAATCTGTGACGTTCTTTATGCTAAGAGGGGTATTCATCGGTCATCATCGCTCCTCTCTTCTCCGAACGTTACGATTTTCCAAACATCATCCAACGCTTTCTCTGGAGTTTTGCTTCCGGACACGACTTGTGAAATGGCGGTCTGGAGTTGAACTGAAATCTCGTTGTAGCGGTTGGATGCCGGTCTGACCCTGGCTTCGGTTTCTAAAGAATCCCGGAAGGCTTCGTCAAAGGGGCCGGGTTCGTAATACTCCGAATCATAAACAGATTGTCGCGCGGGAAGGGAGCCTTGAATCGATGTGAAACGCCCCATTCCTTCCTCGCCGATAAAAGTATCGACTAGAAAGTCAAAAGCCGCTTCCTTCTTGTCAGCGTCTTCTGTAAAGATTCCCCAAACCCAGCCTCCGGCACTCGATGCTTTTTCTGCCCCTTCAAGCATAGGCACACTTGTTACTTCCCAGTTTTCGAAGTCATCTCCTAAAAGGCCTTGCAAAAAAGCGGCTTGCCAGCTTCCTCCGAGGAACATCGCGGTCTTTCCTGTCGAAACTTCGCCGTTGGCACCATTCTCCTCACCAGAACTTGCCATCCGTTTTGAAATCGCACCCTTTTCGACAGCTTCGTGTATCGTTTCAAAAACGTTAAGCATATATTCCCGGTTTTTGCCTTCGCCGAAAACCGGTCTTCCATCATCATCCACAAGCTCACCTCCCTGCCCCCAAAATAATGGCCACAAGGATGTGACGGACGTCCCTTCGCCAATACCCAATGGAAGTACTAGTCCTTCATAGCCTTCCTCCTGTAAAGAAAGCGAGACGTCAACAACCTCCTCCCAATTTTTTTGGCGGTTCAGGTACAAGCTCTTTATTGTAAAAAAGCATTCTCGTATCCGTGCTCATATACAAACCGTAAATACGGCCATCGTCCCCTGTGATTACTTCTTCCGCAAAAGGAAGAAAATCCTCCCGCTCAATTCCTTTTTCCTCCATCAGGTCGTCCAAAGGCTGCAAATAATCCTTATAGCGATCAAGAACATAGCCATCAATGACAGCAATATCGGGTGCTCGCCCAGTATTCGCACGCTCTAGCAAACGTGCCATGCTTCATCAATATTAGTCGGATGAAGCGACATTTGAATATTCATCCCATGCTCTGCTTCAAACGTCTGCACCTTCTCGGTTAAATACTGCCCCGTTCCGGCGTCCGGTGCTTCCGGTGAATATCCGGACGTGGTCAACCACGTTAGCGTATTGGCACCCCCTGACTCCCCTCCTCCAGTACACCCTGTCACGACTGAAAGCATCATTGCTGTAGCTATGATCGAGCCCTTAAGTTTCATGAAATACCTCCTGTTTGTTTCGGAATCGTTCACATTAAGACTAGTGCTTTCTAGTTTATACAAATTCGTCCTGCGGAATCCTTTTTCCGATCAATAGCTGATCGAGAAGCATTGTTGTCGCTCCAATCGCTTCTTGTTCGCGGCCGAATGTCGATGGAACAACATCCGTGTGTGCCGCTATTTCTTCGTAAATATTGTTCCGAGCCACCTGAGACACGAGCTCGACATAGTACGGCACGGCTGCAGGAATAGCTCCTCCTATAATGACGAGCTCGGGATTCAGAAAGTTAATTTTATCGGCGAGAAGGAGGCCGAGATCGTCCGCGCTTTGCCTTAATAAATGCAAGGAGAAACGGTCTTCCATTTGACAGGCCTTCAAAAAAATCGGATATCGTCAAGTCTTTATAAGACAACATACTTTTTTCGCCGCGCTTCAGTCGCTCACGAGCTTCTTCGATGAGCGAAACTGCTCCTAATAGCATTCTCCCGCAAGCATCGTCCGTACGCCGGCTCGGGTAATGTCCGTAGCCAATCTCCCCTGCAAAATTTGCTCCTCCTCGATAAACCTTGCCATCAATCAAAAGGCTGCTACCAATACCAGCATCAACCATTAAATAAAGAGCATGCTTAACTTGACGTGCTCGTCCATACCGCCACTCCCCGAGTAGCATTGCATTCGAATCCTTTTCGATCAGAACAGGTACATCCCAGTATGTTCTTACCATTTGGACGACGGGTACCCCTCTCCATTTTGGCAGTTTAGGAGGCGAGAGGACCTCTCCCTTTATTAAATCGATTGGTCCTGGCGAGCTAATCCCGATACCAAGCAGCCGCCCTTCAGGAATCGTCTCCTGTTCCATTAGATGGTGCAATTTTTTTCATAATTCGCTCGATGACACTCTTCGGTTCCTCTTCTAATCCGAATGAGCCGCTTATTTTTCTTCTGACCTCACCTTGTAGGTTCGTTAGAAGAATCATGTAACGCTCAACCGAGATGCTAATGCCGACAATCGTGTAGTATTTTAAATTCAAGGTGAATAGCCGTGGCTTCCTACCACCGCTCGATAAACCATCGCCTGCCGTTTGCACTAAATGCATCCGCTCAAGATCAGCCATAATGTTCCCAATACTCGCGACTGTTAATCCCGTTTGTTTGGCAATCGTTTGATGGGTTAAGGCGCCTGCATGCTGCTGCAATAATTCAAATACCCGCTTCCGGTTAGCACTTTTCAGTGCAAAGGAATTTGTAACCGTTATGATCACCTCACGATACTCATTCTTATTAAAACCATTTTACAAAGTTTCGTTCATGATATCGCTTCCATCTTTATTTGTCAATCGTCATTAATTTACCCTTATTACCAATTGCTAATATTGATCATTACGTTGGTAACACCAATGCTTGGCAGTCGTTACCCTTTATTTGAAATCCATCGCTACCCGAAAAAGCCCTTCATGCCACGCTTGGAAAACGAGTTCACTTGTTCAAAACAAAAGCGCCCACTTCGTAACGGATAAACTGGACGGCGTAACCGGAAACAAAGGAACTAATGATGACTGATCGTAAGGGGACGAAGAAGCTTTACTCGTTGCCGGGCGCCCTGCGCTAGAATGGGCTATACTTGAATAAAAAAATTTCACTTCATAGTTTTTACCTCAATTGTTCCTCGACCCCAACAAAAATTGTAGAGTCATATTGTAGAGCCCCCC
>BAXO01000100.1 GCA_001310555.1 Bacillus sp. JCM 19058 | reverse complement strand
TTTTCCCCGTCGGGAGAGGCCCGCTTTTCGACGATTCACCTCTTTTTTTCCGACGGGTGAGGAGAGCTTTTCAACGGTTCAGCTCTTTTCCCCGTCGGGAGGGGCGCGCTTTTCGACGGTTCACCTCTTTTTTTCCGACGGGAGAGGCCCGCTTTTCGATGGCGTAGCTTCTTCTCCTGTGTCGAGAGCACAAATTAAAAACAAGCCTTTCACAAGACTTGTTTAGCTTGACTCCCCCGTTGATGGAAGCAGGTTTTTCATTTTTTCTAAATAGTACTGGTACTTCGCATCTTCCGTATCCGTCTCAAGCATTTCCTGCTCGCATTGTTCGCACAAAAAAGAATGAAAAACCTTGATGCCTTCCGTCTTTAATTTTTCACATACGGCGCACCTTTCCTTTAGCCGTACATGGATGACCTTGGTTTTCTTCATCATTCTCACCTCTCGCATCATTGTCGGCACTTTAGAGGATTTGTATACAGCTTCTATTAGTTTTTGTCATCATTCTCTTCTAACGTATTCAACGAATGAGCGAAATGTGCTTTTCCTGCACACGATCTTTACAGGAATTTGATTCGATTGGCTATGTTAGCCATTCCTTTTATTTTTCAACGCTTCTACAGCTTCAATTCCCGGCGATTTGGAGCCGATTTCTGTACGATCCATTCCGTAGCGGCCATGAAAATCTGAGCTCCTGTCGCTATCAATTCGTATTGTTTGGCCTTTTGCAAAGCCTTCTGTTCATGCAGAGCATTATGGTCCGGATGCCAAACCTCAATCCCTTCTAAGCCCGCATCCGTCCATTCGGCAACTGCAGCAAAATTATCTGCTTGGCCAGGGTGGGCTAAAACAGGAATACCACCGGCTTGTTTTATTACATCAATCGCAGTAAATGCATCGATATATTCAAGTGGTGTGAAGGCGGGTCCCTGGGGCGGGCCTTTCGAAAAAAAGTTGTTGATACAACTCACCATAAATCTGATCGGTGTAGCCTTTATCGAGTAATGCGTGCATAATATGCTGCTTGTACACGCCTGTCCCGCCGTCAGCATAGCGGAGCACGTCCTCCCAATCGACCTTCAAGCCATAATCCCTTATTTTTTTAACCATTGTAAACGACGCCTGCTGTCGTCTTTCGCGGAAGGGCTGGCATAGCTGTTGAATCCCTTTGTCGTCAGGGTCAATATAATAGCCGAGAATATGCGCTTTTCGATGACGGGTGAAGTCGTAGGCCGATACCTCGATGCCGGGAATGATTTCGACGCCGATTCGTGCACCGACTTCAATTGCCTGCCAAAGCCCGTCGGTCGTATCGTGATCGGTGATTGCCAAATGCGAAACGCCAAGCTTCTTTGCCCGGTTAATGACTTCTTCAACCGAATAAGAGCCGTCTGAAATAGTCGTATGACAATGAAGATCGATCATTCGTTCACCTTCTTCAACTGGCCGTCGGCTAAGTGATAGTGGCTATCGACGACTGCCTCCATAAATTCCAAATCGTGAAATATGCCGATCATGCTCGTTCCTTCTAATTTTAAAGCGATGAGCAGCTCCTTCACTGACTGCTTTGATACGTGATCCAATGAAGCGGTCGGCTCATCCAACAGCAGAAGCCTTGGCCTTTTTACCATCGCCCGCGCCAAATTTAAGCGTAGCTTCTCACCGCCACTAAAGGTTCTCGGAAACGAATGCCACAGTTTTTGTGGAAGTTTAAAATGAGTGAGCATGTCTTCAGCCTTTTTCCTTGCTGCTTCATCAATTACCCCACTTTCCTTTACCGCATCTGTGACAACGTCGAGAGCACTGACGCGCGGCATGACAGATAAAAATTGCGACACGTAGCCGATTTCTTCTTTACGAATCGCTAGAACTTCCCTGTCGCTTGCCTGTACGAGATCGATCGTGCCGAAGCACTCTGATTGATACAATATCCGGCCGCCTGAAGGGATATAGGTTCGATAAATACTTTTCAAAATGGTCGATTTTCCAGCTCCGCTTCGACCAGTAATGCCGATAAATTCACCAGGTCGAACGGAAAAGCTAATCTGTTTACAGCCAATTATCGTTTGCTCCGGTAAATGGTGCATCGTAAAAGTTTTTTCGATATCATCGATTCTTAATAAGTCCTGCATCTGGCTCCCCTTCCTGTCATTGGCTTGGTACAGTATTCCTTATTTGATAATTCATTCGGCACGCTTCCCTTCCATTGACGAAAACGGACTGCAGAAACGGGCGCTTCTGTTCCTCCCCGACGATTAATAAGTCAGCAAGCTTTCCTGCTTCTATCGAGCCGAGCTCGGAAGCGATTCCTAAAGCCTTGGCAGGATTCAATGTTACCATGCGAACCGCTTCCTCCATCGATATTCCATGATGAAAAAGCTTAAACACGCTATGGAGCATCGAAGGAGGAGAATAATCTGAGCAAAGAATATCAACGGCTCCTTCCTTAATAGCTTCCATCGCTGAAAGATTATTATTGTGAGATTTCCCAAGCATAACATTCGGTGCACCGGCAACGACGTACATCCCTTTCTCCTTGGCGCGTTTGGCAACCTCTAATGTAATCGGGAATTCGCTAATTTGTGCGTTCCAGCTCGCAACGTCCTCTAATTTTTCGAAGCTGTCATCATCATGGGAAGCGAGCGGGATTCCTTGTTTTGCTGCTGCTGCAGCAATGTCCTGTAGCACGAATGGATTAAGCTTTTCCTGAGTTTTACCTCGTTCAATGACTTCACTTATTTCCTCTTCAGAAAAATGGCGGTGTTCACGCAAAAAGGTCTTATGCTGTTCAATATCGCGGTACTGTCCTTGCCCCGGCGAATGATCCATAAATGACAGCTGATCGATTTGTCTTGCTTCAATTAATTGCTTCACGTGGGCAGCTGCGGTTGTATTCGCGATCTCGTATCTTAGGTGGGTCCGATGGCGAATAAGGTGAGTTCCTTCTGCTAATTGCTTGATTTTTTCAATCGTTTCGAGCGCGTGATTCAACGAACGAATCCAGCTTTTTGCCTGTTCATCCATTAACGCTACTGCGTGATAAATCGTCGTAACCCCTTCACTAACCAGTTTCTTTTCGAGCTCATAAAAGGACATTTCGAGTGGAAACAAGCTTCCGGGACGAGGCTCGACTTCAACCTCAATGGCATCACTATGTGTGTCGATCATGCCTGGTAATACCCACGCCCCGTTTACATCGATATCACTGGAATCCGTCCTAGTAGGACGACCTTCATACACTTGTTCTATTCGGTTTTCTGCAATAACAACCGTTCCGTCAAAAAGGACTCGGTCTGGTAGGACGATGTTCGCTCCGTAAATCTTTTGATTGCTCAAACGATCACCTCTATTCAAATTTTTAATTAACGGGACAGGGAGAAGGAGCCCATTTCAACTAATAGCTACAGAAGAGAATGGACGAGCTGCTGCGTATACGAATGTGCGGGATCCTCCAAGACTTGATCGGTCAGGCCTTGCTCAACAACACGTCCATGCCGCATAACGAGCGTGCGATCAGCCAACATGCGAATGACACCTAAATCATGTGAGACAACAATCATGGCTATTTTCAATTCCCGCTGTAGCTTGCGAATCAGATCGAGCACCCGCGCCTGGACCGATAAATCAAGCCCTGTCGTCACTTCGTCTAACAGCAATATTGGCGGATGATTGGCAAGAGCTTTAGAGATTTGCACCCTTTGCTGCATCCCCCCGCTAAAATACTTCGGTAGCTCATCCATACGGTCAAGCGGAATCTCAACCGCCTCAAGCAAATCCATAGCTCGGGCTCGAATGTCCCCTACATGATACGTCCCTGCGGCAATTAATTTTTCGGCAATATTCCCTCCACTTGAAAATGACATCTTCAAACCAAGCCAAGGGTTTTGATAAACCATACCAAGCAAATAATTGCGAATATAACGCTTTTGCTGGGCGGATTGAGTAAATAAATTAGCATTGCCACCTTTATACGTTGAAATACTTGCACTTCCTGATGTTACGTCGTCATCAAAATACAGGCTTTTTACGAGCGAGCTCTTACCCGAACCACTCTCCCCAACAATCCCAAGAATTTCACCTTCATACAGTTCAAAGTTGACATCGATGTTAGCCCAAACGCTCCCACAATAAGGGCAGCGATTCGTTTCCGACTGTAGATGTTCAGGCTGTTCACACTTATAGCATCCTTCGCCAAATCGTTTAGATAAATTCCTCACCACTAGAAGCGGTTCCTGCGCGTTCAAACGTATTGTCATCGAAAACGCCTCCTATCCTCCAGCCGAGATTGACAAAAGGCTGTATCTGAACACTGATAAGAGCGTTTTCCTGTAGCCTCATCATGGAACTCGTCCAAAAAGGTATCGGTGCTCTCGCAAATACGGCAGTGAGCATTCGGAAAACTTTCAATCTCAAACGGGAAATCGTCAAAAGCAATCGGAGAGACATCCGTATACGGCGGCACCGCATAAATCTTTTTTCTCGCCCAGCTCCAAAAAGAAACAATCCTTCAGCCTGATTGAGCTTTGGCACATCATAGCGCGGAATCGGGCTTGGATTAAATAAATAGCGCCCGTTGACGAGGCACGGATAATCAGCTCCGATTGTAATCCTTCCCCATTTGACAATATCTTCATAAAGCCTGAGCCACATGCTGCTGTAATCCATCTCTGCGTGTAGCTTTTTCGTTGCCTTCTCGCGTGGCTCGACCCTTCTTAACGGCTCTGGGAGAGGAACTTGTAAAACAAGTATTTGATTCTCTCGGAGCGGTACTTCCGGAATTCTGTGTCTGCTTTGAATGACGGTTGCCTCTGTTGAATCGACGGTTTCCTGTACATCTGAACAATTGGTCACCAATCGTTTAATACTGACCGCATTTACACTGTCATCATGGCCTTGGTCAATGACCTTTAACGTATCGCCTTTTCCAATTAAGGATAACGTCAGCTGCAACCCACCGGTCCCCCAGCCCCTTCCAATCGGCATTTCTCTTGAAGCAAAGGGAACCTGGTATCCGGGAATTGCTACTGCCTTTAAGATTGCACGGCGAATTTCCTTTTTGGAGCTTCATCCAAAAATGCGTAATTATAGTTTTGTTCAACCTGTACCATTAGTTCCTCCTACGCTGATTTTTTTCGCGTTTCGACTGTTGTTCACCAGCTTTCTCCTGCTTCGTTTTACGAATTTGGTCGAGCATCGATTGGAACGTAATATAATGGGGTAATTTCAAATGTGAGACAAAGCCATTTGCCTCTACTGTATCAATATGAAGCAAGACGAATTCCTCATCCTGTGTCGGTGATGCCCCTTCAGTTTCGAGGCTTCGTTCCAATATAGCCATTGAAATGGCCTTTACCTCGTTTTGACCGATCGTTAGCCCATAGCCGAGCATAAATTCCGGCTCGCCTTGCTCGTTTTGCGTGAACGAATTGATCGTCTCTACTTCCGTTAGCATAATTTCTCCAATATAGATCGCATCCTCTCTTCTCCATACGGATAAGGGATATACACTTCCGAATAGCCTACCCGCAGTTCACCGATTGTCGGATGGACGGCCCCGTAGCCTCGCATACTGCTATAAGCAAGAGCTGTCATAGCTCCTGTTTCTCCACGTGAGAGAATTTGCAGGCGCGCCTGCCTTGAAGCCGGAAAGGTCAGCTTCTCTCTTGTCACATCAAAGGGCTCCAGCACATCCTTCTGCCGTTTAGCTAGCAGTCCCTCCTCCCGTAAAAGGCTTGCTACTTTTTGGAACTTTGGCGGCTCATTCAGCTCTTCCGAAGTTAGTTCAAATTCCTCTAAAAAATCGGCAGCCGCCCTTTCATCCTCGGTGAACAGATCAAAATTTAATAAGCGATGCGTATAATCGTACGTCGGTCCAAGCATTTGTCCGCCCGCAATTTCCTTAAACGAGGAAGAGATTCTTCTGATGACTCGCATGTCTTCCGGCTCCACCGTTAATGAGTAATGATTTCGTGGTAAAGTAGACCGATACGCCCGAAGCAAAAATGCCGCTTCAGCTGGATCTCCTTCAGCCTGTTTAAGCGCTAGAGCCGCGTAATCCGGGGCATATAATCCTCCCTCTCCCATGACGCGATCAACCAACAGCCTCATTTGATTTTTTTATTTCTTCGACTTGCAGGAGCTGCTGCGCATGCTTTAGGCGATAGGTTTTATTTAATTTGTCAGCGACCTTGATCGCTTGCGTTCCACCGGTTACAGCTACATACCCATGCTATTCACGCTCCTTATGTATATGAGTTGTACGGGGAATCGAAAGAATCGCTCCGTCTGTCGACACGAGAATCAGATCGAACCCGAGCGGAAATTCTGCATTGCGCCGCTCCCTTGCCTCAAACCAGGCGATGTCAATACCGTCAATAACACAGCTCCGCTGCGTTTTAATTCCTGGGCCTGTCAAGCTAAACCTTATGCCGGTCCCGTTGTTACTACTCGTGTCAAGCGATTGGACGTCAATGATGATAGTTGCCCCTTCATGCGGATCGTGAAGTGTTCCGACATTAACCTCTTGAGCTAGCTTCATAATGTCTTGATTGGAAAGCTTGTCCTGTATAAAAATAAACTGAGCGTTTGCTAACAAAGCCTCCTTGCTAAACGTCTTCCATTTTACATATTGACTAAACGCCTTAGCGAGAGGTGACCTCACATAAAAGGAACTCTCGCGATCAAGCAAGGTTAAGGCAATAGCTAGCATGCTTGGGCGTATTCCTTCACACCCGGTAAATTGACCTTCCGTTGCCTGAACCTTATTGATCTTCCCAGGCCGAGCCATCGAATCCAGCAGCTTTCGGTACAGCTGTTGACTGTCATGGACGATATCGTACGGCGAATCAACTCTTGTCATAATAATCCTCCATCGTATCGAATTGAACGGTCGATTTAGCAGATGCCGCACATTGTTGCGCCTGCTTCTGCACAATTTTTCTCTCTTCTGTTTTTAAACGTTCATACCAGCGCGGCACAAGCTCGAGCTTGGCATTAAAGGCAGCATCTACAACAGCAAGCTGGTAAGCACGCTCCGCCTCTTCCCCCTTTATGACGCCAAAACCGAAAATCCCCGATATTGAAGCCAAACATTCGGTTACAAGCGCTTCTCCAATGTAAAATGGTTGTTCTGAAACGGAATCTCGCGCCTTCATCATGACTAAACCGGTCGTTGGACGCTGCTCTACTTTTACATCGTTTTTTAATTCGACTTCCTTTGCCATCTCTTGTAAAAGCTGGCGATCTCCTTCAACTAAAATTTTCGTTACTTGTGCTTTCTTCATTAGGCACCCCTTTGTTTAGACGATTAGAATTCAACAATATATTTTTGCCGATCTCCTCTCGTTCTCGAAACTGTGTATTCTATCGGACGGCCATTCGGATGATTCATAATACTTTCTGTACGTATAACGGGAATATTCTCTTTGATTTCCAGCAGCGTGGCATCCTTCAGGCTCGGAAATACCGCTTGAAAAACGGAACGAGACCGAAGCGGATACAAGTGGTAGTGCTCCAGCAATATTTGATACAGTGAATGAAACTTTGAAAAGTACCGAGCGATTCCGGGAAATTCGTCTGCGACGAGCCAAGTTGTGGAGACAGCTAATGGTTCGTTATTCATTAATCGCAAAATCTCAAGCTGATACACTTCTTCCCCATCCAGTAAATCCAGTTCGCTTCTCTCTTTCTCGTTCGGGACAACCTTGTCCCAGTGCAGCAATTTCCCCTCGTGAGCGATCCCTTGTTTTTCCATATTTTTAGTAAAGCTAGTTTGTGAAGATAGAAAATACGCAACCGGGTCAGGCCTCTTTTTTTTACAAAGCTGCCCTTTCCTTGTACTGGTGTGATCCAGCCTTGATTAGTCATTCTTGCAATCGCCATCCGTACCGTATGACGATTGGTTTTAAATCGTCGACAAAGCTGATTTTCAGAAGGAATCTTTTCGTATTCGCGGTAACAGCCGGAATGAATTTGCTGAATAAGGCTTTCGGCAATTTCTAAATAGAGCTGATCGACTTCTCCCATTGTTGCCCCTCCTGTACTCTAGTTCTCACTTGAAAAAGGAACCCACGCTTTGCCAAGTTGATTTTTTCAAGCAGACAGACCTACCCAATTCCCCGATGGTTCGACTAGCTGAAACGAATCCATCGGCTATTTTCAATCTAACTTATTAACAAGTTGCCAAAGTTAAACGAATGTAAAAATCATCTAAATTTGAATTTACAATCCAATAAATAAATGAGAGTAGAAGGACGGCTTCCTTCTACTCTAATAATAATTCTAAATATTAACCCTTAGCTTGCTTTTTATCGTGACGGCGAGCATTTCTAGTAAAACGGCACACACGAGTACGTATAACGTAATCGCTCCTACCTCGTGTAAATTATAATAAAAGCTACTCGCCATAAACATGTCATAGCCAATTCCACCCGCCCCGGCCGCTGCTCCCATCGCAATAGCGACACCGAAATTGATTTCAAAGCGCAAAAATGTCCACGACACTAAGTAAGACATCGAGGACGGAAGAACCGCCTGTGCTACAATTTGCCACCAATTGGCGCCACTTCCTTTTAACGCTTCAATGACTCCCTGATCCAGCTCCTCGAATGATTCTGAAAACGTCTTGATCAAATAGCCAGCCGAATGGAACGTCATCCCAATCACAGCGGCTACACTGCCTAAACCGGCCGCCACTGCAAAAATAAGAACCCACAATACCGTTGGAATCGCTCGAATAACCGCTACAAAGCCTTTAATAGAGCTTGCAATCCAAGGTGTTGACAGGTTTTGGGCTGCAAGCAAGCCGAAAAAAAGCGCAATCACGGCTCCAAAAAGGGTCGTAAGGGTAGCCAAGCTAATCGTAATGAGTACCTGATAAAGCCCTTGAAAAAAAACCAAAATGGCTTAATTTAGGATGAAATAAGATCGTTTGGAAATTACCCAAAGTCTCGCCTAGCGCTGCAAAAAAAAGCTAATATCCTTATAATCAAAAGTAAAGAAGCCGACAATTGTCGCACACAGTAAGGAAAGCAACGTTACATTCATCGCCACATTTGCTTTCGTAAGTTTTTTGCGTTTAATTGGCTTCGTTGTATCGATCATACCTCATGTACCGTGCCTTTCATTGAGTGACTGTCCATTATAAAATCACCCTCCGAACATAATTGGATAACGCCTCTAGCAGGAGGATCGATGCCATAATAACTATAACGACTAAACTAGCCGTGTTATAATCCAAATTTTTGTAATATAAATCGAAGGAAAAACCAATCCCTGTTCCCGTCAGCAGCCCAACCAAAGTCGCACTCCGAATATTCGTTTCAATCATAAATAATATCCAGCTAATGATTTGCGGCAAACTGGAAGGAATAACAGAGTGTACAATCGTCGCCGCATAACTAGAACCAGTCGCCTGCAATGCTTCTACCGAACTTGTACTAACCTCGTCAATCGTTTCCGTAAACGCACGAGTTAAAAAGCCAAAGGATACAAAAAACAAGGCAAAAAAAACCAGTCAGTGAGCTTTGCCCAAAAGTAAATAACAAAATCATGGACCAGACGGCGACGTCAATATTACGAAAAAAAAGTCGCACACAATCGACAAATCACACTGAAAAAAAGTATGAATCTTCGTCGTATTTGAGCCAAGAATTGCAAAAACAAGGGCAAGAGCCGCAGCTATCGTCGCCGCAGCAATTGATAAGAAGATCGTCTCTAGCAGCTTATCGAGAATCGAAGGCAGCCGTTCAAATGAAGCAGCAGTCGGATAAAAGTTTGCGGCCCCCCATATGATTGCTTCCGGAATCGCCTTGAAGCCTTTTGCTGCGTCGTACCCCGAAAGCACCATGGCTCCATACGTCACAATACCGATAATGAATAGTATGGAGAAAGATATGAGCCGCTTCCGAGCGAAGAAATCAAATGACATGACGGTCACCGATATTAAGCATAAGATCGCCTGCCTCTGAGCCGTACAATTCATAAATTTGGGCAGTGGATAAGCTTTGCGGCGATCCATTGTAGACGACCTTTCCCTCGCTAATACCAACAATTCTGTCCGAATAATTAAGCGCCACATCGACTTGGTGCAAATTCGTGACGACAGTAATTCCCATCGTTGTTGAGATATTTTTCAAATAATCCATAATCACCTTGGACGCATTCGGATCAAGCGAAGCAATCGGTTCGTCACAAAGGAGCATTTTTGGATTTTGAATCAGTGCCCGAGCGATGCCTACCCGTTGCTTCTGCCCACCGCTAAGCTGATCGCTCCGCTTATACGCCTGGGCTTCTAAACCGAGTAGCTTAATAGCTCGACCGCACGTTTTTTTTCTTCTTGGCTATAAAAACCGAGCATCCCGCTAATCGTCGACTTATAACCTAATCTACCGTGCAAAACATTTTCGATCACACTTAAGCGATTCACTAAGTTATAGTGCTGAAAAACCATGCCGATTTGTACTCGAAGCTTTCTTAATTGCTTTTTTCTGAGCTTGATTGTATTTACATTATTAAAGGTAATCGTTCCTTCACTTGCGTCAATCATACGATTGATGCAGCGAAGCAGCGTTGATTTTCCCGCTCCCGATGGGCCAATAATTGAAACAAATTCTCCCGCTTCAACAGAAAAGGTAACATTCGATAAGGCCTTCGTATTATTTCCATAGTTCTTAGATACACCATTCAGCTCTAATAACTTAGTCATGTTAGCCCTCCTGAAAACAGTTATTTCGATAGCTCCCGAATCGGATTAAACCACGCATCCTCCACCCTTAGAAATCGTTCATCCTCTGATTTTGTAAACAAACCACTTTGCTCCGAATCGGACGGCACAAATATCGTCTCATTGTTTGCCATCTCTTCTGATTCAAATGCTTCGATAAGTTTATTTTGTTCTTCATCGCTTACCGTTCCCTCATTCACAACAAATGGGGCGTTTAACACCGGAGTGACCGATAAAAGAACAAATTCTTCGCCAGGTATAGCTTGAAAAGGCTCCGCTGCATCCTCCTTAACATGATAAATTGCCCCAGGCGTATTTTCTTCTCCTTCGCTAATTTCAACATAATTACCGACACAAGTATCGCAAAAGGCTGCAACGTCTGCTTTATCCGTCAATAGATTGACTGCCGCTCCTTGGTGAGAGCCTCCAAACAATACTTCACTAAAAAATTGGCCACCCTCTATTAAATCGTCTTCAGTCAAATCGGTGAACTCAGACAATTCACTAAAGTGACTAATAATTCCCTCCGCAGGCACTTTAAAACCAGAAGTAGAGCTATTGGAAACAAATGAAAACTTTTTATCTACGATCCGATCAATGGAATACTCCGACCCTTCTTGATATTCACCTTCATTTCCTTTTTTCGTTGCAATCCAGCTATAATACACTGCATCGTCCAAAGTGCCAGAAGCACCCGATGGCACAACCAATGGCTGAATCTCCTCGTTTTTTAAATTCGCTTCGATATACCCTTGCGCCCCCATAAAGGCGAGGTCAGCATTGCCATTAACTAACGCTTCAATCGCAATAATATAATCGGTCGTCGTTTGATGTTCAACCGTTCTGCCAACCGCTTCCTCAACCATTCGTCCAATCTCATCTCGAGCATCTTTTAAATCGGCACCGGACTCATTCGGATACCAAACAATCGTTAACGGTTCATTACTGCTGCTCGTACTTGAATGTTCGGCTTTTTCGTTATCTCCATTAACTTCCCCACTTGACGAGCCTTCACTCGACCCACAAGCCGCCATAACCATCATTAAGACCATTAAGCTAGACAACTGAACAATTCTTTTCATTTACTGCGACCCTCCTCGTCATTTCTCTTCTTCATTCGGCATAGTCCTGGCTCTATGTATAGCTATTGTCTCAAGGAGCCTACGAAGCCATCATATGTCACTAGTATTAGCCAAGTATAAATTTAGTGTAAAAGTTGTGTAAGCAGAATTATAGATTCGCTCCAGCGCTTTCGGGGCAAACAAGATATAATACAGTCAGTTCAAATATAATTACATATAACTATGGGCTGAAATGGGGGTTTCGAGAATTGGGGAAATATAGTTTAAAAGTGATTGAACAAAACTTACTTTAAGCATAATGTCGTTTCCAGAAAGCATCTTATTGTCGATGAACTTGAGATTGAACTTTAAGGAAAGCTCACAATAATAAAGATGAGAAGTTAATATTAGATGAAAAAAATAACATTTAACGAAACAGTCCCTTTCATGATCGTTTCAGGCATTATAATCAAAAACCCCCAGCCACTGCATAGGCGGGGGTAGTTCTAAGCTTCAAGATATAAAAAATAACGCTTCTTTTAAAAAGACCTTGAAATAAAATTAACACTTATTTTTTAGGTGCTAACTATAAAATAGAATGGTTGATTTTCAATAATTTTTCCGAAAAAAATATCCTCTTCCCTATTGATTACGAAACTGCGATGGTGATTGGCCAAATTTGTCTTTGAATACACGATGAAAGTGAGTGTAGCTGCGAAATCCACTGTGTTGGGCGATTTGTTCCAGTGACATCGTCGTATGCTTGATCCGATCAACGGCTCCGGATAGGCGAATGTCTAAAGCATAGGACATAATCGTTTGATTATAATACTTTTTGAACAGATGGGAGGCTCGTGATGTACTTAAATTCACTTTTCTAGCTACATCTTCGACTTTGAACGGTTGATTTGCATGTTGTTCGATATAGCGCTTCATCCGAGAAGCACTATAGATCAAACGATATGAGGATGTTGTCTTCTTAATCGCCCGATCCAGATGCAGACAGAGTGCCCGCAGTAAATAGGAAATCAGTTCGTCATCCTTATCCTGACGGCGATTTTCTAATGTTAGTAGCCTCCATAGTGTAAGCAGAGATTCTTGTAATTCAATCTTGGCGCAAACAGGCTTTTGATAGCGTTTCCAGTATTGTTCAATCCAAGTACCCTGACAAAATAAATAGTGATCACCGCTCGTAATATTGTTCGGATCTTCATGCTTTCCAGACGCTCCATCTACACGGAGTTCATAGGTGGTGCCAGGTGGTAAAAAAAAGTAGACTTCCTGGATCCATATGTATTGTTTGACCACCGGTCCGAACGGTAGCTGTCCCTTCTGTTTGCAAGCGAATTAGATAACTTGTCACCCCTTTTTGTTTGAATTCATTGTATTCAAATAGGTTATCATGATAGGAATAACCGCATAAAATAACTTCTGGTTCCACGAATATGTTACCCTCCTCAACATTTTTAATTTTAGCAGAATAGTGTATATTTCTATCGTATCCTTTATTTACAAATTAAACAAATGCGATAACATTTATAGAAGCATGCATTTATATGCAATTTTCTTTTAAAGAATGGGGGACAACAGATGAAAAAGCAGGTGTGGCGGGTAAGTCTAATGATGTTTCTCACGTTCAGTTTGCTGGTGGGATGTCAAAATAATGACGAAGCTGGTTCTGATAAAAATATAGAAACAGCGGTCAATGAAAATGTACTGGAGGAGCCAGTAACGATTACGATATTAAACGAAGCTATGGGATTAATTGAGGATGATTTAGTTGATGAATTGTTTAAACCTGTCACTGACAAATATCCGGAAGTTTCTTTTGAATTACTGAAAGATGTTGAGTTGGATGATTTGGTGGCAGCTGGAGAGGTACCGGATATCATTGCTACAAGTAATCCTGCCTTATATGAGCGGATTGAATATGAACTAGCTGGTGACATATCGGATGTTCTTGATGCTCAAGATTTTGATTGGGATCGTATAAATCCAGCTATCATAGAAGATCTAAAGCAACAAGGAGAGGTTTTCGACGAACCTGACGCTATTTATGGTATGCCGATCTCACTGAATTACGGTGTATTAGTCTATAACAAAGAAATTTTTGATATGTTCGGCGTAGACTATCCTACCCCAGGCATGACTTGGATGAAATTACTGATTTAGCAACACAAGTAACAGGAACGCGCGATGGCGTTGACTATATCGGCTTTGACCCCGGCTGGGTCCACGAAGCTTTTCGGGCACATTCGCTATCATATGTCAATGACGATGGTGAATTGGATATGACGACAGATGGATTTCAAGAAGTGCTCACTATTTTTGACAAAGTGTACAGTATACCTGGGTTAACTGGTGAGAATTACGGTTATGGAGGAATCAACAAGTTTATCGAAGAGCGGCGTTTGGCCATGTTCCCGTATTGGATTATCCCCTATACAAGTCGGATTCCAGTCATGGAAGAATCTGGTTTAGAATGGGATGTTACCACTTATCCGGCATTTTCCAGTACACCTGATCTTGGCCGGAATGTTGATTATCACTTGTTTGCTATTCCTGATAGTGCAGAAAATCGTGAAGCTGCTATCCAAGTTGCAATGGAAATGGTGTCAGATGAAGCACAAACTTATTTAAGTGAGCAAGTAAGCCGCGTGACAGTGCTTGACGATGACGATATTCGTGAGTCATATGCTGCAGGTTCCGATTTATATGAAGGAAAAAAAATATAGAGGACATTTTTTTTGCTTGAACCCTCGCTAGACCGTAAACCGGGTCCGTATAACAATGAAATTGACGAAATGATGAAGGGTGTCAGAGAGGAAATTGCCTTGGAAAATAAAGATGTCAATACAGTATTGCGTGAAGCACAAGAGGAAGCTAGTCAATTGGTGAAAGATCTTGAGGTAAGTAAGTAATACGTTGCCTAGCTTCATTATCAGTAAAACCGTTCACAGATTGCAATGATCGTGTGAACGGTTTTTTTTCTTGTGGACATTTACACACAAACGTAAAAAAAATTTGTTCTATACTAAATGTGGCGGTATTGTCCCATCACATTCGTACTCATGTCGATTAATTTTAACGACACTAATGTATACTTTCAGCTATTTTATATTTTTTTATTGACTTTTATCATATATCATAATAATATATATCCAAAAGATATAGTTAGGTGATCAAAATGAAAACCGAGCCCAAGTATATTGTTTTAGGGATTTTAACAACGGATTGTCGAACAGGATATGAGATAAAGAAGATGATGGATCGAAGTTTTTCTCATTTTTGGAAACTAGGTTACGGACAGATTTATCCAACTTTGAAAAAAATTGTACAGGAAGGATTAGCGGAATCGCATGATATACAGCAGGAAGGAGCGCCGAATCGCAAGGAATACCACCTCACGGAGTTGGGAAGGGAAGAACTTAATGAGTGGCTTCATGCACCTGTAGAGGAATTGGCCAACCAACGTAATGAACTGCTCGCAAAACTGTTCTTTGCACGTCATTTGCCTACGTCGGTGACGATTCAACATTTGCAGCATTATGGGGAACGATTAAAAGCACAACTAGAGGTCTATCAGAATATTAAAACAGAGCTTTTTGCGTCTGAAAGCGAGAAAGCCGATGTCGATTATTGGGTGTTCACGTTGAATTATGGCATTAAGACCCTTTCAGCAGCCATTGAGTGGTGTACGGATACTATTGAGTATTTAGAAAAAGGGGGCCATTGATGTTTTCATTTTCGTTGATTCTTCATGTTGTGGCAGGTTTTGTGGCTTTGATTACTTTGTGGGTGCCTTTATTTTTACGGAAGGGCAGCAAGGGTCACCGCGTGACTGGTTGGATCTTTACAAATAGCATGTTTATTATCAGTGGGACAGCTTTACATTTGGCATTATACAGAATCTGGTTTGACCCTACCTTAACAACTGAACAATTTTCTTCTTCCATCTTTTTGATTTTTATTGCGATATTAAGTTTCTCTTCAGCAGTATATGGGCTGAGGGTGCTTAGATTTAAAAAAACATGAAGGGAAACATCAACGCCTATTGGATTGGATAATTCCGATTATTCTCTTAACAAGCGGGATTATAGTGAGCGTGTATGGATTTATACACGAATCTCCCTTATTGACATGGTTTCCAGTATTAGGTATTGTTACGGGGTTATCCCATTTGTTATATTGGTGGCGACAGCCTCGCTTTCGGAAGAGTTGGATTGTTGAACATCTGAGCGGTATGCTCAGCAGTGGGATTGGAACTGTAACGGCGTTTGTTGTGTTTGGGGCGCCACGTATGTTTGCCCTGGATGGAGTGCCCATTTGGTTATGGTTCATACCAGCGATTTTGATATCACCTTTGATTTTTTTATTTTTCTAATAAGGAGAAACACAAATGGCAGGAAAGAGGAAAAATTGATAAAACCAAGATGGTGCAATAATGGATGCTCTTTCTTTTAGTGTACTGAGATCATTCCGAGATACGTACAAGAGCTAAATAGATAGAAAAAATTATTTTTTCTCCGTTTGAATAAGATTCAATAGATGACTGACAAATTTCCATCGTCTCTTTATGCCATTGGAGAGCGAATCATTGTCAGTCTTCCGTAGTGTAAGATGAAATCATCAGCATTCTTTTATGTGCAAATGACTTCCCCGCTCGTTATACGAAAAATAAAACTTATTTCGTTACTCAAGATGTCGATTGACAAAAAGTCGTTTAAAACAGATAAAGCTGTTAAACGACTTTTTGTCACTTTTAAAGTTTTATTAAAGCGTTTTTGATCAAATTTAAACAACATAATTTTTAACCTCGATGACGCCGATACAAATACATCGTAATTGGGGCAAAGATCGCTGTTAGTATAACAGCTACTATAATAACAAAGCTAATTTGCTCAAATGTGACTGTCGCTTCCATCGAACCACGAACAGCTGTTACTAAAACCGTAATTGGATTTACCTCAACAACTGCTTGAAGCCAACTTGGCATTGTTTCGGGTTCAACAAAAATGTTACTGGCAAAACTCAGAGGAAATAGCAACATCATGCTCGCGCTCATAAGAGACTTTTCCGATCGCATAATTAAACTAAGAGTTGTCCATACCCACGATAGACTGAAACAAAATACTAGTAATAAAACAACTCCTAACAACACGCCTTGTAGCCCTCCATCAGGTCGGAACCCTAGCACTAACCCCAATATTATAATGATCGCAGAGGCTAGACTATACCGGAGCGCATCAACAATCAAGGAGCCAATTAGTGTAGAAGGATGCCATATCGGCAACGTTCTAAATCGGTCAAAAATGCCTTTTGAAATGTCGTTGTTCAAATCTATTCCAGTGTACATCGTAACCATCGTCACCGCCATCACCAAAATGCCAGGCAGAAGGAAGTCTAAGTAATCACCGGTAGAACCTGTCAATGCTCCTCCAAAAAGGTAAGTAAACATTAGTAAGAATATGATCGGCATAACCGTAACGTCTATCAATTGGCCCGGGTCGTATTTGATTTTTAAAAGTGCACGCCATCCAAATGTCAATGATGTTGAAAGTGCGTTTGGCCTACTTGGCCGCTCGCTTATCGACTGGCTAATGATGTCATCTTTAGAATGGCTCATGAGTAGTCCTCCTTGCCGTTGGTCAAAGCAAGAAAAGCCTCATCAAGACTTGGCTGACCTAGTGAAAAATCAGTAATGTTAATACCTGCCTGTACAAGTTTCCTTAACGCGT
The DNA here is from genome assembly GCA_001310555.1 of Bacillus sp. JCM 19058. Next base: position 1,162 of record BAXO01000100.1, on the reverse strand, counting down.
GTACAGCTTGATCGCTATTTGAGACCTGAGTAGAAAGAGAAACTGGATCAGGAAGGAGTCGAATTGGATTTTGCAATACCTCTCCTAATAAATGCTTAGCATCGTTTCGTTTGTTTGGATCCTCTATTCGCACATTTAATGTGCCAGATCCAACGGAGGCCTTTAATTCCCCACTAGTACCCTCGGCAATGACCTTTCCTTGGTCGATAACGGCAATTCGATCCGCAAGTTGGTCGGCTTCATCTAAATATTGCGTCGTTAATACAACCGTTGTACCTGTTTTATTAAGTGAGCGAATGATGCTCCAAACCTCATTACGGCTTCGCGGGTCTATTCCAGTGGTCGGTTCATCAAGAAACAACAAGTCGGGTGAAACGACGATACTAGCTGCAATGTCAATTCTTCGCCGCATGCCGCCCGAGTACTTTTTTTACTTGTCTATCTGCTGCTTCCTTTAGGTTAAATAAACGTAGAAGCTCAATTGCCCTTTCCTTTGCTTTTTTTCTAGTGTAGCCCATTAGTCTTGCAATCAAAATTAGATTCTCATGTCCAGAAAGATTCTCATCAATCGAGGCAAACTGACCTGTTAAGCTGATCCGGCTCCGTACTTCATTTGCCTCTTGCAAAAGATCAAAACCGAGTACTTTCGCAACTCCCCCGTCCGGTTTAAGCAGAGTTGTAAGTATCCGCAGAGTCGTTGTTTTACCAGCTCCATTAGGTCCTAAAATCGCATATACGGATCCAGCAAGAACAGCTAAATCCACTCCATCTACGGCCTTTTTCTTACCAAAGGATTTTGCAAGTCCCTTGGTCTCTATAGCTAATTCACCATCATGTTGTTTAATTATAGTTTGTTCCAAAGTTCCACACGCTCCTTTAGTTTGTAGCATTATTAGTACATAGAAAATACTAATTCAAAACAAAGAAGTAAAACAGTCTTGTATTAAATTAATTTTAGACACCAATTACTAAAAGGACGTATGGTCGCATTGTTAACGATGAAATGGACGTTGCTTGTTTTTGCTTTTACTTTTGGCATTGGTTATTATAATGGATTCGTTTTACCCTTCCATTGTTTGTGTTCCTAAATGCTCTATTGACTAGCGCTAATTCTTAGGACTTCTCCGAGCGTGCGCGCATTATGACCAGCCATGGCACATTT
>BAXO01000099.1 GCA_001310555.1 Bacillus sp. JCM 19058 | reverse complement strand
TCGGCTACTTATAATCGCTTTTCGAGGGCTTCCTTTTCTTTTTCGAAGCCCGGTTTTCCTAATAGCGCAAACATATTGGTTTTGTACGCTTCAACGCCTGGTTGATCGAATGGATTCACACCTAAAAGGTAACCGCTGATTCCGCAGGCCTTTTCAAAAAAAGTAAACGAGGTAACCGAAATGGTATTCGTTTAATTCGGGTACATTAACGATAAGGTTAGGTACCCCGCCATCCGTGTGAGCCAGCATCGTTCCTTGAAACGCTTTTTTATTGACGAAATCCATCGTTTCTCCGGCTAAATAATTAAGGCCATCCAAGTCGTTTTCAGCGGATTCGATCGCAATTTCTTCTCGAACCTTCGTAATATTGACGACCGTTTCAAATAGGTTCCGACGCCCATCCTGAACGTATTGTCCCATGGAATGAAGGTCTGTAGAGAAATCGACGGATGCCGGAAAAAGGCCTTTGCCGTCCTTTCCTTCACTTTCTCCATACAGCTGCTTCCACCATTCAGAAACAAAGTGAAGCGACGGCTCGTAATTAACCATTAATTCTGTTGTTTTTCCTTTATTGTACAAGACATTACGAATTGCGGCGTATTGGTATGCCTCGTTTTCCGCCAAGCTTGGATTGCCAAAATCTTCACTCGCATCAGCTGCGCCCTTCATCATCGCTTCAATGTTAAGACCGCTCACGGCAATTGGTAAAAGTCCGACCGCAGTCAAAACAGAAAAGCGACCGCCGACATCATCCGGAATCACAAAAGTCTCATAGCCTTCCTCTGTCGCAACTGTTTTTAACGCGCCCTTCGCTTTATCTGTCGTCGCAAATATTCTTGTACGAGCTTCTTCCTTGCCATATTTTTTTTCAAGGAAATCACGAAATATCCGAAAGGCAATAGCTGGTTCAGTTGTTGTTCCTGATTTTGAAATAACATTAACGGAAACGTCCTTTCCTTCAAGCAAGGAAAGCAAATCCGTTACATAAGTTGAGCTAATGTTGTTACCAACGAAAAACACTTGCGGTGCGTTTCGTTCCTCTTTCGATTGAACATTATAAAAGGAGTGGTTCAATGCTTCGATCGCTGCCCTTGCTCCTAAATAAGATCCGCCAATCCCAATGACTAGCAAAACGTCTGAATTTCCTTTTATTTTATCGGCTGCTGCCTGGATTCGAGCGAACTCTTCCTTGTCATAATTTTTCGGCAAATCAATCCAGCCTAGAAAGTCGCTCCCAGCGCCGCTTCCGTTATGTAACGCATTGTGAGCAGCTGTAACCGATTCCTGCAAATAATCAACCTCATGCTGATTAAAGAACGGTAGCGCCTTTGAGTAATCGAATTGAACTTTTTCCATATGAGAAAACCTCCATTTACAAGTATGTCCACTTTCACTTTATCGAATGAAAGAAAAAGAAGCAAGCAAAAAAACATTCTAATGATATTTGGATACTCGTGATTCCACAATTTTCCTTTAACACCTTTTTACCATTTCATGAATAAATCGTCTTACTGGATCTCATTCTAAAGAAGAAGCACACCCTCACATCGATGGTTGTGCAAATTCCAAACTGTATGGAGGTGATTGGTGTGAGTGGTATTCAACGTACAGCGCTTATCCTTGCAATAATTGGAGCTGTGAACTGGGGACTGATCGGTTTCTTCCGTTTTGACCTCATCGCGGCAATATTTGGAGGTCAAGCAGCGGCTTTTTCTCGGGTTATTTATGCACTAGTTGGTTTAGCTGGTCTTTATTGCATTTCAATTTTGTTTAAGCCAGATGAAGAGCTTGAACGCGTCCCTGAAACGCAACGATAAACTAAGTTGGAAAAAGAGCGTACAGGCCGTACGCTCTTTTTGGGTGTCATACCCCTATGTTCCCAAATTCAACAAGCTGTTACATCAAGGTTGCTGAAAATTAATGCACATAAAGGAAAAAACGAGTTCGGAGACTTTCCTCCAAACTCATTATTTTCCTTTCGTTTTCATTCCCTAAATAAGAAGGATTATTTCTTTGCACGCTTATTCAAATCGGCTTGAATTTCATTAGATTGCTTTAACCATTCCTTTAGCTTATCTTCTAGTGTGTTAAACCTTGTCCTTTTTGCTGCTGAGGCTTGCGGGCTCCACCACCGCTTGGACGAGGTTTATTAGAACGGGCTGGACGTTCAGGAGCCGGTTGAGTCGCACGAATAGATAAAGAGATTTTACCTGTTTCCTCCTCTACAGACATAACCTTAACTTTGACATCATCGCCTACAGCGAGAACGTCATTAATATCCTTGACAAAACCGTGCGCCACCTCCGAAATATGAACTAAGCCCTGTTTTTGGTCATCGATTGCCACAAAGGCGCCAAAAGGCTTGATTCCTGTTACTTTTCCTTCTACAATGCTGCCTACTTCATAATTTGACATTCACATACATCTCCTAACTATTTTTTAACCTTTTAATATTAACATAGGTTTACACTTATAGCAAAATGTCATTTTCTCCTCTTGATTTCCACTTAAGCAAATGAGTCAACTAGGATCTTCGTCAAAGTTTGGGGCGGCGTTAAAAAATGCCTAACTTCCCTCATTCAATCCCACTCGCGAAGTAGAAAAATTGGCTCTTCAATATTTATCGCGCCTACCTATTCGTCATTTGCCTCGCGAACCCCGTCCTACCATTGATATCCGAAATAAAAGCGCATTTCGTCCGCTGTAGCAACTAACAAACAGGACGGTGTCGGGAAAGATAAAGAAAACACAGGGACGAAAGAAGCTGACCTTGACTGATCGGAAAGAGCCGATGGAAGTTTGCTCGTTGCTTGGCGCATGGAGCTAGAAGCGGCTTTACTTCAATGGGAAATCGCGTGGGCGACATTTGATGCTTCCTTTCATATATAAAAAGGAAGCGATCGCTCCCTTTGGTACTCCTCACCCCATCTTGCTCTATTCAGGTGCCAATGGTTAATTCTCCTTTTGCTAAATAACCTTTAACCATTGGTACGTCTAGTTCTCGCCTGTATTTGTCTAGCTTATATCGATCGTGTGATTCGATTAAGGAAATAACCATTCCCGCTTTCCCCATTCTCCCCGTCCTCCCGGCACGGTGAAGATAGCTCTCGGGGGTAGCCGCTGGATCCAGTTGAATAATATGAGTGACATCGTCAACGTCTAATCCACGTGAGGCGACATCGGTAGCGACTAACACATCGACCTCGCCTCTTCTAAACTGCTGCAAGGCCTTTTCTCGCTCCTGTTTACTGCTGTCTGAAGACAAGGCGGCAGCCTTAATGCCCCGGTAGCGTAGCTTTTCTGTCGTTTCAATGACCTTTTCAAGACGATTCACGAAAATAATTCCTCGCTTAATCGCTTCGGCATGAAGTAGCTTTCTTACTGTATCGATTCGATCTCTGCCTTCAATTTGAATCCAGACGTGCTGAACGAGCTCATTGTCTAGCAATCCACCCTCTGCCTCAAGCTGGACGATAAACGGCGCAAAATCGGCAACCCGTTCAGCGAAATTCGGAGGAATCGTTGCAGAAACAAATACATATTGACGTTCACGACCGATTCGTTTTGCTAATTGAAGAAACGCATCCCATGAATGCTGTTCTGCTACCATTCGATCGGCTTCATCACCGACAACGGTTCTAACTTGGTGGAGCTTAAGTTTCTTTTGCTCAACGAGCTCAAGCACCCTCCCCGGAGTTCCAATAACCAGTTGCGGCTTCTGCTTTTTCAATCGTTCGATTTGTCGCTTAATATTCGCTCCTCCTATGAAGGCGTCAACTCTGAGCCCACTGTCAGCCGTCAACGCTTTCGCAACTTCAACAATTTGCATCGCTAACTCCTGAGTCGGTGCAAGCACTAAAGCTTGTAAACCTTTTTCATCAGGCTTCATCAAAGCTAACGTTGGTAGTAAATAGGCAAGTGTTTTTCCTGTTCCTGTTTGTGAACGAGCGACTATATCCTGGCCGGCAAGTGCTTCCGGTATGACTTTTGCTTGAATATCCGTCGGTTCGACGATCTCCATCGTCTCAAGTGCTCTCCGTAGCTCATCTGGTATTTGAGGCATATTAAACATCGGTTTCATCTCTTATCCTCTCTTAATATTCTTTAGTTTCACTGCGCTGAAGCTTTGTTGCTACTTCATCGGTCACCATGTATATCTGATTTAAAAATTCGATTTGAAAGCTGGCAACCCCTTGTTCTCTCGTCTTCGCAAAAGCTAGCTCTGCCGCCACTCCGTAAAGCTTAACGCTTCAGTCACCGCTCGAAGCGGGTCTGTTTTTTCACTGGCGAGAAACGCAGCAATTACGGCACCGAGCAAGCAGCCAGCCCCGACTACCTTTGTTAGCCACGGATGACCATTATAGACAAGATCAACTCGATGGCCGTCTGAAACTGCATCGATTTCACCAGTAACAGCGACCAGACAGCCGAATTGCTTAGCCGCTTGCTTTGCTAATTCTCCGTTATCGCCGGAAATAGCTCCATCGACACCTTTCACGTTTACTGTTTTTCCAAGTAAGGAAGCAATTTCTCCTGCATTCCCCCTTAATACGGTTGGGTTCACCTGTTCAAGCAGTCGCTTGCTTACGTCTGTTCGCAGCGTCGTTGCACCGGCTCCGACCGGATCGAGTACGACTGGCACGCCAGCCTGGGTCGCAGCTTGTCCGGCGATAAGCATGGCCTCTGCTTGTTCATGGGATAGCGTTCCTATGTTTAAAAGCAGCGCTCCAGCGACTTTGGCCATTTCTGTAACTTCCTCTTTTGCATATGCCATTACTGGTGAAGCCCCGATAGCCAATAGTCCGTTCGCAGTAAAATTGGTGACAACTACATTTGTCATGCAATGAATAAGAGGATTTTCTTTCCTTATATGTTTGATCCGCATCTTCATTCATCCTTTTCCTCGTACTGTAAGCTTTCGCTTTTCCATTTTACCATAAGAAAGACGCACACCAAATGACGTGTGTGCGTATATCGCTATTACGTGCATACTGGACCTCCGTAATGAAGCTTTGCACTACAACAAGCTAGAGCAGCAAGGAGCCCAGGTGGAATTTAGCATTAAAACAGTACGTTAAAACAAGCACTGAAAATTCGTACTACCTTCTTTGTTAGCTATTGATAGGCCTGCTGAAATCACCTATTAAGAAACTCCAAGCTTACGCTTAATACGACTCCAGAAACTTCCCAATTCTTCCGATCGATTCCTTCAAATTGTCCATTGAGGTTGCGTAGGAGCAACGAATATGCCCTCCCCACCTTCACCGAACACACTGCCTGGTACGACGGCGACTTTTTGCTCGAGAAGCAGTCTTTCAGCAAATTCCTCCGAAGTAAGTCCAGTTTTCGCAATAGACGGAAACGCGTAAAATGCGCCTCCTGGCAAATGACAGGATAATCCGACTTCGGTGCACGATTTCACGAAGAAATTACGCCGCTGCTATAAGACTGCTTCATTCGCTTGACATCGTCCATTCCGCTCTGTAACGCCTCAAGTGCACCGTACTGTGCCATTGTCGGAGCACACATTAGGCTGTATTGATGAATTTTCAGCATCGCGGCAGATAGATCAGGGGGAGCGAGCACAAAGCCTAGCCTCCAGCCCGTCATCGCAAAAGCCTTAGAAAACCCAGAGATTAATATCGTTCGATCTTTCATGCCTTCTAATGCCGCGATACTGAAATGCTCGGTATCGTATGTTAGCTCCGCATATATTTCATCCGAAAACACGAATAAGTCATGGCGCTGACAAAACTCAGCAATGCTTTTTAACTCTTCCTGTTCCATCGTCGCACCTGTCGGATTGTTCGGAAAACAAATGATAATCGCCTTTGTCTTTGGACTAATTGCCTGCTCCAGCTGCTCGGCCGACACCTTAAATTCTTGATCTAGCTTCGTTCCAACAGGAACCGGTACGCCTCCCGCCAACGAAATAAGAGGCGCATAGGCAACGAAGCTGGGCTCGACAACGATAACCTCATCACCTTCGTCAAGAATTGCCCTCATTCCGATATCTATCGCTTCACTGGCTCCAACCGTAACAAGTACCTCCGTTTCTGGATCGTACTGCACCTGAATTTGGCCGTTCATATAGTCGGCGATTGCTTCCCTTAGTTCAATAATTCCAGGATTAGCCGAATAAGCTGTAAATCCACGCTCCATCGATGAAATGCTGGCTTCACGAATATTCCAAGGCGTAATAAAGTCCGGTTCACCCACCCCTAACGAAATAATATTATCCATTTTGGAAGCCAAATCAAAAAAACGACGAATGCCTGATGGCTTTATAGACTGAACACGCAAGGAAAGACGGGAATTGGTTTTTGCTGATGATGAAGTCATGGCGCCACCACTATCCTTCTATCTTCTTCGACCTCTTCAAAAATCACTCCGTCATGCTTATATTTTTTTTAATTGGAAATGAGTCGTAGTTGAAATCACGGAGTCAATTGTCGAAAGCTTTTCAGATACAAAATGGGCAATTTCTGACATCGATTCCCCTTCAATGACGACCGATAGATCGTATGCCCCAGACATTAAATATAATGCCTTCACTGCCGGGAAACGATAAATTCGCTCGGCGACTTCATCAAAGCCGACCCCGCGCTGTGGGGTTACCTTGACATCAATGGTTGCTGTGACTCCATTCGTCTCCTTTATTTTGCTCCAATCAATGACAGCAGAATAGCTAAGGATGACTTTATCGCGTTCAAGCTTCAAAAGGATCGCATTCACCTCTTCCTTGCTTATACCGACCATTTTGGCCAATGAATCGAGGTCAACTCGTCCATTCTCTTCAATAATATGTAATACTTCAATTTCCTTGCTATTCATTTTTTGTATTCCTTCCCCTTTCGTTCTGCTTAATGGTAATGTCAGGCGTTATTTTGTCTATCATACCATATCAGTAACGCCTAACGAATGTTATTTTTTTGCACGCCAATGTCCACAGAGGACTCGGTCTAAAAAAAAGAACACTTATAAGAAAAACATTGTCAATAGGAACTGAAATCGCTCTTGCTTTTTGGAAATGGGCTTAAGCTCTACACGCCCTACGTATTATAAAATTAAGCTATAACGCTAACGTAAACGACTTCGTTTAACAGCACCAAATATCCGAGCTCGCAGATAAACAAAAGCCCTGCTCCGTGGCTGGAGCAGGGTGATGACACTTCCCTAAGCAAAAACCTGCTGTAAAGATTCTTTATTCTGGGAAAGCCAAAATTTCATTAAACGCTTAGCTCCTTCGAGATTATGAAGCTTTGCTTGCCCGCATTGTTTTTCGGTTGCGGCCGGCACTTCATCTATATCAAGAGAATAATTCATCGTTTCTCGAGAATATCGAGGATCTCATCAACCGTCGGAGCTCCGCTCATAATTAAATAAAACCCGGTTTGACAGCCCATTGGTGATAAATCAATCACATCAAAGTGCTCATATTCTTCAACAAAACGGCGAATATTAAGAGCGAGCAAATGCTCCATCGTATGAATGACATCAGGATTCATAGACTGCTTGTTCGGTTGACAAAAGCGAAGGTCGAATTTATTAACTAGACCATCGGTTCCTACGCCGTGAGTACCACAATGACGGACGTAAGGAGCTTTTACAACCGTGTGATCGAGCTCAAAGCTTTCAACTGTTGGCATTCTTCTCACTCTCCTTATGGGCGATATTTCTAAGTCAAGTATACCTAAATCGTGATTTCCTGTAAAATCGAAGCGTTTAACCGAGGTCAAAAAGAGGAATGAAGGAGCAAAAAGGTAGTTAATTCATACAAAGGATGATTATTTCATGAGAAGACGTTCATTTTTCAATACGTTGATGACAAAATTTAAAAACCGATCCCGTCCAAGATTGGGCCGCTACTCTTGCTTTATTATTTTATGCTCTCCATTTTCCCGTTACTAATCTTTCTACTTGCTCTCGTTCCTTATTTAAACCTTGACGTTAACCAATTGTATGTTCTCATTGATTACTACATACCGGAAGGACTTGCTGAATTAGTCACGACAACGATACTGGACGTAGTGACGAAGCCCCAAGGCGGACTGCTTTCATTTGGGATTATCGCAACGATTTGGTCGGCTTCAAACGGTCTGAATGCGCTGATTCGTGCAATCAATCGTTCCTACAATATCGAAGAGACACGCCATTTGATTACCGTTCGTTTCCTCTCCATTTTTATGACGCTCGGTATGATTCTTGTCATCGTTGCTACCCTTCTTCTTCCTGTTTTCGGTAACCTGATTATTATCGGCATTGACACTTTCTTTACATTAACTGGGGAGGTGTATCAACTTCTCCACTTGCTTCGTTGGGTTGTCGGTATTTCCCTAATGACCTTGTTTCTCATGGTCCTTTATTGGCTGGCACCAAACATTCAGCTCAAGTTTAGGAACGTCGTTGTCGGGGCTCTCGTTGCAACGATAGGCTGGCAAATCATTTCTTACGGCTTTTCGCTTTATGTTAGTAACTTCTCGAATTACTCGACAACATACGGCAGCCTTGGTGCAGTCGTAATATTGATGCTATGGTTCTTTTTAAGCGGAATCATCCTCGTAATTGGGGGAGAAATTAATGCCTCTCTCTATCAAGTAAAAAAAATATTGAAAAAAAAATTAATAAATGATGTATAAAACCTTTCAAACCGGCAATGATGATACCAGTATGAATCTATGAATTGATTAGGAGATGAGAAAATGAATAAAACCGAACTTGTTCAGGCTGTTGCCGAACGTACTCAATTGTCGAAAAAAGATGCAGGTCATGCTGTGAATACAGTGTTGGAGCTCATTTCGGAATCGATGTCAAAAGGAGAGTCTGTACAGCTTATCGGCTTTGGTAACTTTGAAGTTCGTGAACGTGCGGCAAGAAAAGGAAGAAACCCACAAACTGGGGAGGAAATCGACATTGCAGCGACGAAAACCCCGGCTTTCAAGGCAGGAAAACAGCTTAAAGATGCAGTAAAGTAAAAAAGGACTCAAATGAGTCCTTTTTACTTTACTCGCGCTCCAGCGTTGCCTGCATCGTTTCTTCTGGAGATTGATACGTGACGTAGGTTTGGGCAATCATGTCGTGCAATGAGCGCTTATCTTGACGAAATATAACCATAAAGCCGCTAACAATCACGGCAATTCCTAGCGTAATCACATAAACAAAGCCTGCCACAATATCCCTTAAGAGCATCGTCCCGATCCCTACATTCGATCCGTCAAGCTTGACGATGCGAATACCGCAAATTCGTTTTCCTACCGTATAACCATACCAAATAACCGGAACAATAAGTCCGTATAACAATTGCATTAGTGAAGAAAGGCTTTCACCATCAACTAAATGTGTTAGCAATTACCATAACCGGTAAGGCGATAATCAAGGAATCTAAAATGCCTGCACCGAGACGAATCCAGAATCCCGCTGGCTGATTAACCATTCTTTCACTCCCTCCATCTCTCTACCAATACTCATCCATTATATCGTTATCACTTGATGGTTGCACGTGATTCCTTTAACCTTTGCAGTTTATGCGACTTTATACGTGCGATAACTATTTGTTTACGATCAAATGGGCAAGTGTTCTTACCATTACGCCCGTTCCCCCCGCTGGTCCTAAGCTTGACGCTTTATGCTGTAATGCCGTACCAGCGATGTCTAAGTGGACCCACGGTGTTTCCTCCGCAAATTCACCTAGAAATAATCCCGCTGTAATACTGCCGGCAGCCCGACCAGGTGCATTATTTAAATCAGCCACATCACTTGATTTAACGAGATCGAGGTAAGGCTGGTGATTTGGAAAACGCCAAATCCATTCTCCAGCTTTCAGAGCCGCTTGCTCCACCTGTTCCATCCATCTGTCATGATTAGCCACCACACCTGTTGTACAATTACCAAGAGCCACCCCTACTGCTCCGGTCAATGTCGCAACGTCAATCAAATAATCGGCTCCCAACTGTTTTGCATACGCCAGCCCATCAGCTAGTATTAAGCGACCTTCAGCATCAGTATTTTTTTACCTCAATCGTTTTTCCACTTAGTGAACGAATGACATCGCCGGGCTTCAACGCCTTGCCGTTTACAAGGTTTTCAGTGGAAGGAATAACAGCTAGAACATTTTCAGCGGGCTTCAGCTGCCCGATAATATCCATGGCTCCAAGCACAGCTGCCGCGCCCCCCATGTCGCTTTTCATTTCGTGCATATTTGCGCTTGGCTTTAAGGAAATGCCTCCAGAATCAAACGTCAGCCCTTTTCCGACCAAGCCGATAACATCTTCCCAAGCTTCCTTACCTTGATACTTCAAAATAATCATTCTCGGTGGCTGTTCACTTCCCGCTGCTACAGCAAGCAGGGCGCCCATCCCAAGTCGCTCCATCTCTTCGGGTCCAAGGATTTCAAGCTCAAAGCCATGCTTTTCAGCGAGCTGTTTCGATTCTTCCGCTAAATCAGAAGGTGTCAGCAAATTAGCAGGAATGTTTACTAGCGTCCGGGCACGATTGACACCTCCCCCGAAAATATAGCCATTTTCTGCAGCAGCGGTCAATTGATCGCTTACCTGCTCCCGCTCGACATACAGCATAACGCTTTCCACGCGAATATCGACTTCATTAGTTTTTTTCTTTATAATCTACTAGCTGATATGTACCTAATGCCAAGGCCTCCCCAAAAGTAAACGCCAGTTCGATCGCTTGACATTCTGGTGTCACGAAGCTTTGCAAGCAAATGGCCAAATGCTTCAGCCGGTCACTTTTTTTGCTTTTTTTGATACTGCTCCAAAGGCTTGACGAAGCTTATCGAGCGTCAATTCCTCTTTCTTCCCTAGTCCGACTACGTATACCGCTTCAGCCCCGAGCTGTCCAAGCGTGAAAACCGTAGTAACTTCACCGCATTTAGTCTTAATGCGTTTGTTTTTCTTCAAAGCTGATAGCTGATTATTGAGCGCCTGATCGATGTTTGCAGCCTCACCCTCCCATCCTTCATTTTCGAATGTTCCGATGATGATGGCGTCATGATGAGAAGCCATTTGAAAAGCGTGCACAACACTAAACATAACGAATTCCCCCTTTTTTTAAAAGACTGATACATTTTATACCTTCAATCCCCTATTATACATTGTTTTCAGTTCATTTCGAACTACGAAATTTTTTTTCTTAGAACGAATATAAGATACTGCCAGATTCTTGTGTTATAATAAACACTATCCTTTTTACATTTTGAGTAAATAAATCAATGACTTGTTTATTTGTATTCCGATGGGCATTCCAGTATTAGAAAGGACGTATATTTGAACATGGAACTATTGCATAATTTCCCCCTTCTCGCAGCTCTTTTTTTCAATTGTCTTTGCCCAGTTTATTAAAATTCCGCTCGCTTTTTTTGCTACTCGTAAGCTTGACTGGACGCTTTTTACGAGTACAGGGGGAATGCCCAGCTCGCATTCAGCTGCTGTAACTGCCCTATCCACAGCAATTGCCCTAGAGTTTGGCCTTGGCTCCAGCTATTTTGCTATTGCAGCTATTTTTGGAATTATCGTTATGTTTGATGCTACTGGGGTAAGAAGACACGCGGGCTACCATGCGACCGTCCTGAACCAGTTGATGACCGACTTTAACAAGCTCGTAGATGAAGTTCGCTCCTGGCCGAAGAAAGAAGGTGTCGAGAAGCGGAAAGAATTAAAAGAATTGCTTGGGCACCAGCCAATAGAGGTGTTTTTCGGAGGGTTGCTCGGCATTATTTTGACGCTAATACTCAATGCCATCTTTCAATAGTGGCTGACGTACATAAGCCAGAACCAGATGAAATGTTGCGGTTCTGGCAAATAAAAAAACAGCACGGCAACGCGTGCTGAAAGTTATTATTTTGCAATCTGATCACGAAATACTTGAACAGCTTCATCTTCATTTAATGCGATTAATTCTTCATCAGAAAGCGTTCCATTTCCTTTTTTAATTAAATAAACCTCGACTTCCCGTTTACCCCACTGCTCGTAAACATCACTTACCGTTTGAAAATACAAGTCAATTTTGTTTCCTTTAATTGCTGAACCTGTATCCGCGACTACCCCATAACCGTAATCTGGAACGAACAGAATTGTTCCAATTGGGTATACGTCCGGATCAGCCGCTATCGTCGAATACAAATCTCTTCTAACCTCTACTCCTGAAAAGGTGATGCCATAGCTTGGGTGACTACTATCCTTGCCTGTTGATTCGATACCTGCTGTATAGCCTGTCGCTACAACAGTCTGCGCTGAATAGCGAGACCAATCAACCGCTTCCTCTAATGAGACCGGCTTAGACTCCATCACTTCAAGCGATTTTGATTTTTCTTTGCTAGCAAGAGACGGCAGCTCTTTTGCTGAATCGACGTTTGCTTAAATTGGTTATCTCCAACTGGGAACAAACGCTCCTCATTGTGAACGCCGATTTGTTCGCTCATCCATTGTCGAATCTCCGCTGCGCTTACTCCAGAAAATGTATAGAATGTCGTGAAAAACGCTGTACATACTAATAGGAACATTAAAGCCCTTCGGCCAATCATTCTTAGCGTTTCCATGATTCTCACTCCTCTCATTTGTATTCATCTCCAAAAAGGGGAGATTGTATTCACAAATTCAAGGAAAAATATGAATATTGACAATTAATGATAAATTCCGTGGTTATCTAGCTTTTTTTCCCTAACAAAAAACGCTATTTCTTGATATCAAGAAATAACGTTTGCTTTATTGTTAGTTTCTAATACTTAAAACATTTGATAGCCGCGAACACGAAGCATTTTAATGACGATTCCAGAAATAATTGCGCCTACAAAGCCACTGGAAAGGATGAGAATGTCTACAATTTTCAACGCCATAAATTGACTTCCTAGAGCGGCAAAAGAAGCTGACGGAGATGTAAAATACTCCAAAAAGGAAACATCGTCAATTATCAGAATAATAATTATTGGATAGAAAAAAGCCATCACCCATGTCGAACGCAAAATCATATTCAACAAAAAAACCAATCCCAAAGAAAAGTACAAGAAACAAAAGCATCGATATGATTAATTGTGGTAAATTCACCTGCTGCACCCCCGTGTCATAGTCAGTTTACTTAATTTAAAGCGAGCAATCAACTGTGAGGGGTGACATCTTTTTGACGAATCCCCAAAAACGAGCACAGGGACAGCTGTGCTCGTTTTTTATTAAAATGGATTTTTCCCTTTTTTCAGTACTAATGCTGGTCCACCGAGAAGGAATAAATAGCGATTATCGATCATTTTTTTTCATAAAGCTTGCCGCTCCTCCGTACAGCTTCTTGGAGCCGACAACACCAATCGCCTCTTTTCCGCCCAACGAAGCAACCGTACCTTTAATATCAGGCTTAAAGGTTTTTAATGACTCATTTGTCATCAGTGATTTAATGTTATTGGCACACGTTTCAGCCATTTGCATAGCAATTTGGGCTGTAGGTGGGTAAGGACGGTTGATTTCTTCATTAATGAGTAGAGCACAATCACCAATGATAAATATATCCTCATGCCCGGGTGCACGTAAATCAGGCTCTACCTTCACCCTTGCGCGCATAGCCTCAAAGCCGGACTTTTCGATCACAGCATTCCCGCGAACTCCCGTCGCCCAGACTACGGTTTCAGATTTAATCTCCTCACCGTCTCCCAATAAGACGCCGTCTGGTGTGACTTCCTTAATCGGGCAATTAATTTTGAACTCGACTCCGCGACCTTCAAGTAAATTCATAGCATACTCGACCAGTTCCGGATCAAAGCCAGGAAGAGCGGTAGGTGCTGCCTCAATAACATAAAGCTTTACTTTTTCTTTAGAAATATCGTATTGACTACAGAGCTCCGGAACGCGTTCTGACAGCTCACCGATAAACTCGATTCCTGTAAAACCTGCCCCGGCAACAACAAATGTTAAATATTCATCCTTTTGTTCATTCGTACTCTTGTATTTAGAAAAACAATATTCGATATGGTCTTTAACTTCTCTGGCACCGTTGACGGTCCATTTACTAAATGCATATTCGTGAACACCAGGTATACCAAACGTTTCCGACTCTGAACCTAGACCAATGACTAAATAATCGTAGCTAACTTCACTATTTCCAAGCACTACTTTTTTCTCTTCCCGCTTAATTTCTACTACTTCGTCCTTAATGAATTTAATTCTGTTCAGATCGAGGACATTTTTAATTAGCATCCTTGTCTTGTCAGGAGCCAGTGTCCCAGCCGCAGGTTCGTGTAGCCAAGTCGTTTGATAATGATACTCATGCTTGTTGACCAACGTAATATTAGCATCATTATGGCTTAATATTTTTGTTAAACGGGACGCGGTAATCATCCCGGCATAACCTGCTCCTAGAATGACAATGTTCGGCTTGTTCAAAGTGATCACTTCCAATTTTTTTTAAATTTACTTACTGTTCCTTTGTGATTATTTTCACGAAAGAAGATAGACACTACCGCTTTTTAAAAATGTAAATAATTAGTCACAAAATACACCTTTAATAATATGGCTTTTTCCGTTATTTTTCAATACCTTTTTTAAAAGTTTTTAAAAAGATTGTAAGGGTTTTCGAAACCGATACTTACGTACAACAGACAAAGCTGACTGGAGCCATGCACTAGTGGCTAAAATTTCCTAATGTTCCAGGAAAATATTCGAATTCGTTACCTGGAATGCAAGTTCAAATCGTAGCTTGCAACCGCTTGAGTTTAATGTCGCTTAAAGTGACACACTAATAAAATTAGCATAACTTTCCTCTAGCTTGAAACACTTCCTATGCCTTTCGTAGAATTACCTCGATTAGCTAGTATAGAATTCTTTCATTTTGACTGAAGTTATGCATATAATGAGTATGTTGAATGTTTTCAGGAGGTGCAAGTTTAGAAATGCCAGATCAGAATGACGTATACGATATTACAATTATAGGTGGCGGACCTACAGGATTATTCGCTGCATTTTACGCAGGTATGAGGCAAATGAAGGTCAAGATTATCGAAAGCATGCCACAGCTCGGGGGACAATTATCGGCCTTATACCCGGAAAAATATATTTACGATGTCGCTGGATTTCCAAAAGTGAAAGCACAGGAACTAGTTGACAGTCTAACAGTTCAAGCTCAGCAATTCAATCCAACGATTGCCCTTGAACAAGCCGTTACGACTTTAACGAAGCTTGAAGACGAAAGCTTCTTGATTGAAACGGATAAGGAAGCTCATTATACAAAAGCAATTGTCATAACCGCAGGAGCCGGCGCTTTCCAACCCCGCCGTCTCGGCATCGAATCAGCTTCACTCTATGAAGGGAAAAACCTTCATTATTTCATCCAGGATTTGAGTCAGTTCACTGATCAACGTGTCCTCGTTTGTGGTGGTGGAGATTCTGCAGTCGACTGGTCTTTGATGCTTGAGCCAATAGCGAAGGAAGTAACGCTTGTTCATCGCCGCGACAAATTTCGTGCGCACGAACATAGTGTTGAGCTACTGCACAAATCCAGCGTAAATATTTGGACTCCATTCGAAATGAAGGATATTCACGGGGATAGCGAGCGAATTCATCAGGTTGAAATACTGGAAGTGAAGGGCGAAGCGACAAAAACGTTCGATATTGATGCGCTAATTGTTAATTATGGGTTCGTCTCATCTCTTGGCCCGATTAAAGAATGGGGACTAGATATTCAGAAAAACTCGATTGTCGTTAATACGAAGATGGAAACAAACATTAAAGGTATTTATGCTGCGGGAGACATTTGCACGTACGACGGCAAAGTTAAGCTTATTGCCACAGGGTTTGGGGAAGCACCGACAGCTGTCAATAACGCTAAAGTCTATATTGATCCAAAAGCAAGAGTATTTCCAGGTCACAGCACTAGCCTGTTTT
This sequence comes from Bacillus sp. JCM 19058, assembly GCA_001310555.1. Next base: position 2,916 of record BAXO01000099.1, on the reverse strand, counting down.
AAACAATGCTCAATAAAGCCGGCTGAAATATTGTTTTATTACTCTTTCACTTTGGCTCTAGCCATTGATTATAAAAGCAAAAAACCAAGCATTTTCGCGATGCTTGGTTTTTCGTTTGTTCAGCACTCTTCAGGTGTACCAGCATTTACTGCTGTTCGGAAGGAAGAGCCGCAACCGCACGATGCAATGGCGTTCGGATTGTCGATCGTAAAGCCTCCGCCCATCATGTTTTGTTTATAATCAATCACAATTCCTTTTACAATCGGGGTACTTTCCTTATCGATCAGTACCGCCAAACCATTAATATCGAGCTTTGTATCCTCTTCGTTGTGATTCGTGTCAAACCCCATTCCATATGAAAGGCCGCTACAGCCCCCGCCCTTAACACCAATACGCAGCATCAGGTTTTCTTCCCCTTCTGCCTTCATCATATCTTTAACTTGGCTAACTGCCGCATCTGTTAACGTGATCATATATTCCCCTCCTATTCAAGGTTACTTCAAGTATACACCGTTCGAGAATCCTTCTCAAGGAACCTGTTTTTATAAGGCTTGTTTATTTTTGACTAATTTCTAGTGCTATAATAAGATTGTGGATTTGATCGAGCTCCTGGCTATATTTCAAGACAAGCGGATGTGTAATCCCGTGTTGTTTTGATGCTTTCTCCATCTTCACTCTTAATATTTCCATTTTTTCCAAATATGTTTTTTTGGCTAGAAATACTCTGCATCTCTATCGCCCCTTTTTCATCAAGCAAAAGTAGAAGATGTTTAAAAGTTCAACAAAAAGGCTATTGCTCTTTGCATGTTTTGTTTTTCCAAAACGTTTTGAACTTTCTTCAAGGAACTGATTTTGCAGCTCCAATAGAATAGGATCAATTGATCCATTGTGTATGGTCATTTACAAAAAAGCGAGGGGCGTCATGTTCTATAGAGAAAATTGAGAGTATAGTAGGAAAGTTTTCGCTTTAATGTCAAAGTATTACATCGATTGCCTGCTTCTTCAATCACAGTCCTCCGTGAAACGGCCTGTCCAATCTCAATCACCGAGATTGCTGTTGATCCTTGCGAGGCAAACCAGCCTCTTCACCCGAAACAAAAAGGCTCACAAAACCAATAAAAACTACTCTTTTTCGATGAAGATTCCGATAAAATGTATATTACTTACATTTTACTTAACCAAAATAAAAAAGGCAATTTAAAATTCATCTAACAAAGCTTTTTTCATTTGTTATTAATACCCTTCCCGCTTCCTTAGTTCATTACTCTTTCTTTCCACTAAGATCTTCTGATAGTATAATAGTGATGAACTATTTCGAGTGACTGAATATTAATTAGTGTTAAATCAAATAAGTAACATTTCATCGGTTCAAGAAAACGATTGGAGGACGAAACATATGACGATATTAACTGATACTAATCTTCAATCCATTGCAGACAAGGTTCAAAATAATGAACGTTTGACGATTGAAGATGGTCTGTATTTATTTGAAACGCCTGATTTGCTTGGCGTCGGACAATTAGCAAATCAAGTCAATCAAAAAAAAGAATGGGGATAACGTGTACTTTATTCAAAACATGTACATAAATCCAACAAATGTATGTGAAGCGAACTGCAGCTTTTGCGGTTTTAAGCGAAAGCCTGGACAAGAAGGCGCTTATACGATGAATGAGGAAGAGCTCCTCAAGTATGTAGAAGAGCGTTGGAATGATAACATTCGTGAATTCCATATTGTTGGTGGACATAATAATGAAGTGCCTTTTGACTATTACGTGAACACGGTGAAGACGTTGAAAAAGCATTATCCGAACGTGACGGTCAAGGCCTACACGGGTGCCGAAATTGAGTTTTTCGCCCGCCTCTCAGGATTATCGATGAAGGAAGTTCTAGAGGAGCTGATTGACGCCGGTCTCGCTGCGTTAACCGGCGGAGGAGCGGAAATCCTGACAGAGCGCTACCGTGCAAAGATGAGCCCAGAAAAGGCGTCAACCGATCAATGGCTTGAGGCTCATGAGATTGCTCACGGACTCGGGTTACGTACTCACGCTACAATGCTTTACGGTTCGATCGAGTCCAACGAAGAACGGTTGATTCATATGGACAGAGTGAGACAGCTGCAGGATCGGACAAATGGCTTCATGGTCTTTATTCCACTCGCCATGCAGCCGCGCAGCGTGAAAGCCGGATTAAAAAGGCGTACGTCAGCCTTTGACGATATGCGCACATTGGCGGTTAGCCGCTTAATGCTCGACAATATTGATCATATAAAAGCATACTGGATTAATATTGGTGTACAATTAACGCAAATGGCACTCACTTTCGGTTCCAGTGACATCCACGGCACTCTAATAGAAGAACGAATCTCTCACGCCGTTGGAGCACTTACCTCGGCGGGAATCACTCGGGATGAACTAATCCATTTAATTAAAAGTGCGAACAAAATACCGATTGAGCGGGACACTTTCTATAATGTAGTGAAAACTTATTAAAGTCATCACAAAAAGAAATCATCACCTTCTACCGCTACTTCAAATAAAAGTAAAATCTACTCACTCATGCATAGTTCGACAAAGGCACCCTTGTGGGTGCTTTTTTATATAGAATTTCAACTACACCTTGTATGTCCTGTCGGCTCCACTCCTCTCCAGACGAATTTCTTCGCCTCTCCAGCGTTAGTTTCCGACTCCAGTTGGCGGGAACATCCAGCCCAGGCACACGGACCTGCCGCCTTTCCTTCCTCCCCCCACGGAATTCCCCCTATCAGCGGATCTTTTCCCTCTTCCGTCGAATTCTCCTGCTCTCCTGTCGGATCCTTCTGCTCTCCTGGCGAATCCTTCTGCTCTCCCGGCGGATCACCTCTCTTCCGGCGAATCCTCCTGCTCTCCTGGCGAATCCTTCTGCTCTCCCGGTGGATCC
>BAXO01000098.1 GCA_001310555.1 Bacillus sp. JCM 19058 | reverse complement strand
CTGACGCCGATGCCGATGCCGATGCCGATGCTGATGCTGACGCCGATGCCGATGCTGATGCCGACGCCGATGCTGATGAAGGCTCTAAAGGTGGTAGCGGTAGTGGCGGCTCAGGAGCGGATAAAGGCGGCGAAAAGCTTCCTGATACAGCAACGGGAGTTTGGACCTCGGCCTTTCTGGGCTCGGTGCATTGTTAGCAGGGATTGCAGCAAGGATCTCTGGACGTTTTCGCCGGAAAGAATAATCTTCGTTTTTAATGAATTGTATTGGGAGGAGCAAATGTCTTAACTACATTTGCTCCCTCTACTCCTTAAATTTGCAATTAAAATTGAAAGGGGAGGAAACAATGATAAACCAAGAATTAAAAACCAAACCTTCAGCTTCGTTTATAGAAAACATGAGCGATTTTTATACACAGATAAAAAGTAGCCCTTATTTTAAAACGTTAAAACAGCAAAAAAAATCCACGCTATTTCTCTCAGTCGGTCAACCTGACCAACGAGCAGTGGTATTTATGGCCCACCAAAAAAGCTTTGAACAAGCATGGGCAAATATAAAAAGCAAGCTATTCGTTTTTTGAATCTTTCTGACAACAGCGCTCAATATTTAAAAGTTGATTGGGTTGATCAGGAAGAGACCCTTTCCATTCCACAGTTTATCGACATCATGACAAATACGAAAAAAAATTATTTTAGAAGAGGAATTGCTTTTGACCATGAGTATAAGCACGCCTTCCTGGAACAAGAAATTAATGGAAACTCATTTATCCAAATACATAAAAAAAACGCAGCGTGGATTTTTGAGTGAAAAGAATATTCAGCATTACATCAAGCACCACCGCCCGAATCAAACGACGATTGATTTCAATCAAATTCAATTAGTCAAGACTTTTACTACAAGAGGATTTTTTTATAGCTATGGTACTTTTTATCCTTTGAAAAATACCGAACTGGACAACGGCAGACGTGATACCGAGTTAAATCAAGCTGAATTGAAAAAAAACTAATCACATCAGGCGCCCAGTTTCTTACTAGAAATAACCATGAAAACGGTAAATTTACTTATGGTTATTTTTCCTGTTTTGATAAAAAAATTAATTTCTACAATATGCTAAGGCATGCCAGTACCCTTTACGCGATGATTGAAGCCTATGAGCTGTTCCCAGATGCCGAGTTGGCACGGGCCATCGAAAGAGGGTTAAGCTATTTAAGCCGAAGCGGCATACAAACATTTTATGCCGAAGACGAAAAACCATTTTCTTATGTCATTGACGGCGTCGATAAAGACAGCCTCGAAATAAAATTAGGGGCCAATGCAGCGGCAATAATGGCCTTCACTAAATATTCCAGCGTATTTCAATCAAACAAGTACCTTTCATTTGCGCGACAGCTTGCTACTGGTATTCTGAAACTCCAGAACCGTAACGGTAGCTTTCAGCACGTTTTACATTACCCATCGCTGGAATTAAAAGAATCCTTTCGCATCATTTATTATGATGGTGAAGCGGCATTTGCGCTGATGAAGCTGTATCACCTTGATCAAGATGAACAATGGCTTCAATCTGTCGAGAAAGCTTTTGATTACTTTATAGCGAACAATTATTGGAAACACCATGATCATTGGCTCAGTTACTGTACAAATGAATTAACGATGTATCGGCCACTACGTAAGTATTTCGAATTTGGTTTGCGTAACGTGGAGGACAAGCTCGATTTCATTTATCATAGGCAAACGACATATCCAACCTTTTTAGAATTGACGCTCGCAGCATACCGTATGATACAGCATATTCATCAAACGAATAACAGCGATTTACTAGAAAACTTTGACGAAAGGAAGCTGCTCAATACGATTCATAGACGCGCGGAATACCAACGAAATGGCTACTTTTATCCCGAATTAGCCATGTATTTTAAAAAACCAAATAAAATAGCAGGAAGTTATTTTATTCGCCACCATTCTTTCCGTTCTAGAATTGACGATGTAGAGCATTACCTCTCAGGCTACTGTCAGTACTATAAGCTTTTTTTTAGAACAATCCGATTAAGGAGAGAACGCACATGAAGATGGTTGGAAATATATTCATCACACTAGGTGTTGTTTTAGTTTCTATCTTTGGCTATCAGCTTTACCAAAATGAATCAGCACAACAGCAATCACTGCTCGAAGCAGAACAGCGGATTAATTCTAGTATGAAGAAGGAGAGGCCCGAGCCACAAGGCGAGGAAGAAATACACGCTCCTGAAATTTTTACAGCTGAACACGGTGAAGCGTTTGCCACTCTTGAAATTCCAAAGCTCGATAGAACCTTACCAATAGTCGCTGGAACCGATGCAGACTCCTTGCAAAAAGGTATCGGCCATTTGTCAAACTCCCTCTTTCCGGGACAAAATGAGCAAATTGTTTTATCCGGTCATCGCGATACGGTCTTTCGAAACTTTGGGGAAATCGAGATCGGTGATCAGTTTATTTTGACGATGCCTTACGGTTCTTATACTTATGAAATAAAAGAGACCGAGATCGTTCCAGAAGATGATACGTCCGTCATTCGAGAAATGGGAGAGGAAGTACTTGTTGTCACAACCTGCTATCCGTTTCATTACGTTGGAAATGCTCCCGATCGTTTCGTTACGTATGCCTACCCAGTCGACAAATCGCACGACTGATCGCTAAACAGATGTTCTACGTGATGACTTTAACGGATTAAGCATTGGTTCCATCGTTGCTTCATTAGTTGCTCTTGTCTGCTTTCACTTAGTAACGATCTAAGCGTTACTAACAAGAGACTTTAAGATACGGGGAAAATCAAGAGCTTACCGTACTTCTTGTCTTCGATTTTTGCTAAACGGGTTTGAACTATTTTTGATTGAAGAAAGTAAAGATTATTAACCATTCGGCCGATAAAAAAAATTGCAAGACTAATCCTTCTGCTCATCGATCATGATTAATTTTAAAAAAACGGCACCAGCTCCGAATTTGTTAAGGGATCCGGCCATTTTATTATTTGGAGGTTCTACACATGGCAAAGATTATTCAGGCAGAAAACGCTTTTCAAAAAAAATAGAATGAAAACGATTCTTCAAATCTTAAAAAAAACAGATGGTTCGTTTCAAAGACTTTAACCTTGTTGCTTATGATGTTGGGTTGCTTTACGTAATAGCGAATCAAGTCGAGGACAATGAGCAGGTTATTTTAAAAATAGATAATGGCAACAAGGTTTACATTAAAAAAAGCCATTATCCGGAATACCGCTTTTTCTCCAATTTAAACTAGGAAAGTCTGGGAGCCTCGTCCCCTTGCTATTAATTATTTTAAAACAATGTAATCGTCCCATTTGAAAGAAGCTTCACTATAACTTGAGTCCCATTATTTAATCTTTGAAAGGTTTTTGATAGAGGATTAATATTGATAGCTACACCCATTGACCTTACTCTCGTCCCGAGATGAGACAGGCTAACGCCACATCGGTATTCTAGCTCGAAAATTCGTAATGCAAAATGAATTTAGTACTTGCATTTAAGCTAGCTAAAACAATATCATCAAATAGAGATCATCCGCATTTGATTGATAGCTTCCACATACACACTTCGTTGCGAGGACAACTACAGTATTCGTGTTGGTGAACCGTTTTACTAGTGATCTCATTCAATTATTGTATAATCTAAGTACTCCATCTAAAAAGAAAGGGGTTGTCTTTGTGAAAGGTAGGATAAGTAGTTTAGTATGTGTAAAGATATTAATTGTTCTCATAGTATCCGGATTTATCTTTATTCCTTCGGCAGCAAATGCAAGATGGGAACGGTGAATACGAACTCATCCTTAAACGTTCGAGCTGAGCCTACAGACACTGCACCTATCATTGGTCAATTACCTGCCGGGGAAAAGGTTGACTTCATCGATGCTGGTCAAGGATGGGCGAAAATTACGTACAACGGATACCTCGGCTACGTCAGCTCCTCCTATTTGAAAACATCAGAGACGAATAAAAAAAACGTCTGAAACGTCAAGCCAAAAGCAACAAGCTAAAGGTACAGCCTCTTCTCCAACTATGGGGACCGTGAATACGAAGTCTTCCTTAAATGTTCGAGAGGAACCGCTCGCTACTGCACCTGTTGTTGGTCAGCTACACTCCGGGGAGAGGGTTGAACACGTCGATGCTGGTTACGGGTGGGCGAAAATTACGTATAACGGCCGTCCCGGCTACGTCAATTCTTCTTATTTGAAGTCAGCTGGCGCGAATTCAAAGGCTTCGGAAACGACAAATACGAAGGCGAGCAGTAGCAGTAATGCTACCCAAACCTATATAAATACTATACAGTCGCCTATTGGCATCCAGACAATTGTCGTCGACGCCGGACATGGGGGGCACGATCCTGGGACGATAGGTATTTCCTTGCAAGAGAAAGAGCTCACTATCGACATTGCTCAAAGAGTAGCAGCACAGTTACAAGCACAAGGCTACCAGGTGATTATGACACGTTCAGACGATCGTTTCGTCAATTTATTTGAACGAGTGGGAATTGCAAATCGCAATTTTGCAGATGTCTTTGTTAGTATTCATGCGAATGGACATCCAAATTCCAATATTAATGGTGTAGAGACTCATTTTAGTAGTTTAAGCCCGAAGGCTCAGCACCTTGCAACTCAGATTCAGACACAATTGCTATCTCATACAAACAGTCGCGATCGTGGTCTTTTCGACTCTAATTTCTTTGTGCTTCGACATACAACGATGCCAGCAGTTATCGTAGAAGTAGGGTATGTCACAAACGAAAGAGAAGGTTCGCTTTTGAATACGAATGACTACAGAGAGAAGATCGCATCAGGAATAACGAAAGGGATTATGAATTACTAGGGAAAAAAATTGAAGACAACGATTGCATCGCAGCTTCCGGTGAGAATACCCTTTTATTAGCGCCGGGACATAAAGTTCCAGCCGAAGTAAGGATGTCTTAGGCGAAAATGCTTATCCACGCACCAAATGAGGAGCAGCTCTTCAACTAGACTAGAATAACAATTGAGAAATGGCTGGCAGTCCCCAGCACAACAAGGTGGACTGCCAGCCATTCGATCGGCTCGATACAATGACGAGCTGATGCTTTATTCGTCTATGACTGTATTTTTACAGGAATATAATCATCGATAATACGAACATAAAGACAACGCCGGCAAGCATCGGAACCGCTGTCCGCTTCACAATGTCAAGCGGATCGACTTTTAGCGTTCCAGCAACAATTAAAACGACTGCTGCTACAGGTGAAACAGCCCTAAACAAATTCCCGGCCAGTCCCATCGGTACAGAAATAGCAATCGGACTAATTCCAGCAGCTTCAGCTAGCGGAACCATTAAAGGCACCATCGCAAAGAACAGCGCAATCCCACTTCCACTCAATAATACGATCAAAGCGGTTAAAGCGACTAGAATCAAAGGTAATACAAAATCCAGCCCCGACCCTTGGATACTTTGCATTGACAGTTGAAGCTCGTCAATCAAACCAATGGACTGTAAACCAGTGACAAAAACTGAGGCAGCAACTAACAAGGCTACAATGGGCATGCTCCGCCCATCCCTTTAAAAAAGGTTTCAGTATCTCCTAATACTTTTTTGTCCCCTTTATTTCTAATTAATTCGCACAAAATAGCAAGAATAAGAGAGACAATCGTTGCGACTTCAACACTAACCGTAATTGACGTACCCGTAGCTAGCTGTAGTCCATAGGAAGCTAACAGCAGAATAATTGGGAAAATCGGTAGAATTGCATATACGGTTTTATAAAGCTTCCCTCCAGTGACTTCTGACACTTCCTCTAATTGAACCTCATCTTCGTTCCCCTCCTTCTTTGCTTGAAGCGACGCCTTTTTATCCATTCTTTTTTTGCCAAAAGAAATGAACGATAGCGATTACTAGCAATGTAGGGATTGAAACGAGCGCATGATAGTTAAAGACATAATCAGCGACATTCAAATTTGCAAATGCTGCATGCTTTGCCAGCTCTTCAGCGATTGCAACATTGTCACTTCCTAACGGAGTCGGAACGATAGTTGCCGAAGTTGCAATGACAGCGCCAGCAGTCAAGGCAGACATCCCCGCCTTTCTTAGAACAGGATATAAGGTAGCAAGTAAAATAATGGCCAAGTTGGATGCACTCGGAATGACTAAAGAAAGTAAATTTCCTAATAAAAAGACAACCGGTACTAAAACATAGACCGACTTAAATTTAGAAATAGGCTTTGTTAAAACATTGACCGTTACGTCATTGGCCCCAATCGCTGACATATAAGCCGTATAACCGCCGAGCATGAGGATGATAAACCCTGCCGCACCAAAAGTTTGCTTAAACTGCTGAACGATTACCTGCAGCGGATCCAATAGGAAGGAGCCAGTCGAGTTGAAATCATCAATGGCAATTCCTTTTCCCATGGCCATGCTTATAAATATGAGTACGATACCCATTAAAAATAATGAAACTTTTATATCCATTTTTTTGATTAACATATATATGACAACAGCCACAGCAAGAATGGCAGAAGCATACATTATTAAAGTATGAGTCATTTTAATCACCCTCTATGAATTTTCATCATGTTCAATCCAAGGTCTCTTTCATACTGTTATAGCGGAGGGGCTTGCAAACGAGTCCTATTGGTGAGAGGAGCTCCTTGTCCCACAATAAAAGAAAGAAGCTCCTTGCCTTTGCAGCAACAGTCAATAACCTCATTCCTGCAAGCTGAACATCGCCATTTCCCCTCCAATTAAAAGTCACACGATCTCGTTGTCTCTTCAGCCAGCCATCTTTAAACGTGCGTTATTAACGAATTAATGACATTGCTTTAGGCTGTTCATAAACCATTCTTTGAACATTTGCGGATCAATGTCTGTGCAAACTTTTGCGTTGCTTTCCTTTCCTAAATAGCCCTTCATATCTACCACCGTGCACCCTGATGTCATCGCTCCATTGATTTCTACGTCGACAAACGTATGAACGACTTCAAACATTTCTGGTTTCAGTAAATAAGCGATCGCACAGCTATCGTACATCTTCAAGCCTGTTTTCATACTTCCGCCTCTATATCGCTTGAAAAGCTGATATATCATTTTACCAGTCTCGTTTAAATTCTTTAATTGTTCACTGTCTTCAGGATATACGAGAGCTTTGAGGCCAACATCGAGGCCAACCATCACAATTGGCAGCTTACTTTGAAAGACGATTTTTGCCGCTTCTGGGTCAGCGAAAATGTTAAATTCCGCCATCACTCCCGCATTGCCTCTCGCGGTAGAGCCTCCCATTAAAACGATTTCAGCAATCTGATCCTTTACTTCCGGATACAGCTTGAGCAAGAGTGCAATATTCGTTAAAGGGCCGATAGGAACAAGAGTGATCGGTTGTTCACTGGACATAATCGTGCGATACATCGCATTGACTGCATTTTCTTGAAGGACAAGCTCATTTGTCGGCTCTTCAAAATCAAATCCGTCCATTCCACTGGAGCCGTGTACATTGCTGGCGTCGATCGGTTCCTTCAGCAAAGGCCGGTCAGCACCTAATGCGACAGGAACCTTCTTATTAAAAAACTTCTGCAGTCGCAAGGCATTATAAGTGACTTTGTCAAGTCCAACATTTCCTGCAACTGTAGTAATTAAGCGAACGTCTAGTTTGTCGCTAAATAAAGCAATGGCTAAGGCAACAGCGTCATCGATTCCTGGATCCGTGTCAATAATGATTGGTTTTTTTAGTCATAATTTTTTTCCTCCTAATTACTTAATGATTAGTTGTCAGCCGAATAAAGGTCAATCGAGCTTTGTTTGCTTGCGAATAAATTCTTTGACTTCTTTTCCCGTTGGCATTCCCGTCTGCGCACCGAGCTTTGTCGTCGCTAACGCTGCAACGGCATTTCCGAAGCGACAGGCCGTTGCTACGGAATGGCCTTCGCCTAATGCAAACGCGAAACCACCATTAAACGCATCGCCGGCACCGGTTGTATCAACAACGTTTATGTCATAGGCAGGGATAGTGACTTCCTTACCGCTCTCATAAAAAGACACTCCCTTGCTCCCTTTTGTTAGAACGATTTTCTCTTGTAATTCATGACGTTTTCTTCCTTTTTGCAAAAGTCCCGCTTCATGCTCATTTGGTGTGAGATAATCCACCTTCTGTAGCAGTTGCTCCGGAAGACTTTGGATCGGAGCTGGATTTAAAATGACTGTAACGTCGTTTTCCTTTGCAATTTCCACTGCTTTCTGTACTCCTTCCAGTGGAATCTCAAGTTGGATAACGACAATATCACTATTCGCAATGACATCGCGTTTTGCTTCAACAAACGATGCCGTCACGTGATTATTGGCACCCGGCACAACAATAATTCTGTTATCCTGATCAGAAACGATAATCGTCGCCGTTCCGGTCGATGAATGTGTAACCGGTTCCACATCGCTTACATTAACCCCTTCATCCTCTAAATGCTGAAGGAGATCTTCACCAAAGCGGTCTTGACCGACACAACCAATCATCTGGACGTGCGCCCCGAGTTTTGTGGCAGCAACAGCCTGATTGGCGCCTTTTCCACCTGGTATCATTTGAAACTGTTGTCCCATGAGTGTTTCACCCATTTTCGGAAGCGCATCAGTAATGGTGACTAAATCCATATTAACGCTACCGACAACAGTTATTTTTGGGGTATGTCCCAAATCATATACCTCCTCATGTAGAATGTCTTTCAACTAGATGAACATCCAACTTGTAAAATGTTTGCTCAACTGGTTCCTTATCAATTAAATTAACGAGCATCGTTGCGGCCTTTTTCCCAAATTCGGAAATCGGCTGCTCAATGGTTGTGAGCTCCGGTGTTGTCGCTTTTGCGAGTGCGATACCGTCAAACCCTATAACAGCCATATCTTCAGGTACTTTCAGTCCTAACTGATGGACTGCTTTCACTGTCCCGATCGCCATCGTATCGTTCCCGGCAAAAATGCCGTCTACTTCAGGATGTGCACGCAGCAGTTCGATCGTCGCTTCGATCGATGATTTCATGTCGTAGTTCCCATTGACGATGTAGCTTTCTTTAAACCACGGCTCCTGTGATACTACTTCTCGGTAACCCTCACAACGCTCATCGGCATTGACGATCCCTTCCGGTCCTCTAATGTGTGCAATTCTGAGACGACCTTTTTCTTTCAAAAAGCGAGTCGCCATTCGTGCCCCTTTACTATTTTCTACGACAATTGTCGGAATACCCTTGCTGATTTCCCTGTCAATGCTAACGATCGGTATATTCAGTTCATCAATTTGCCGGGCACTTAGCGTATTGGAGGAAACGATGATCCCGTCCACGTATTTTTGCAACAATACGTCCAAGTAACGCTGCTCTTTTTCCTTGTCTTCGTCCGTGTTGCATAGAATCACATTGTATCCTAACCGCTCTGCTGTATCCTCAACAGTCCTGGCTAATTCCGGGAAAAAGGGATTCGTGATATCAGGAACGATTAAACCAATGATTTTCGATTTTTTTCTTAAACAGACTTCTTGCTACCTCATTTGGCTTATAATTCAAAGCCTTAATCGCTTCCTCTACCCGCTTCCGTGTATTTACACCTACATAACCTTTATCGTTTAATACTCTAGATACGGTTGCAACAGAAACGCCTGCCCGCTTCGCTACATCTTTAATAGAAACCATTTTTTTTCACTCCATCTTATAGGTAACCGGTTACACATAGTGTACAAGTTTCCACTTGGTTCGTCAATAGTTATTTCCTGAGAAAAACGAAATAGTTTAGCATTTAGAAAGATGTTGATTAGTCGGGAGCTGACAGTTCATAAACTGCCCCTCTGTCTAAATCATTCAACTCCAAATTGGTACTTTCCCCTCCTAGACGTTAGTACACAATAAATCGACACCTTTCAATGCCCTCTTTGAGTGGAACGTAAATGGAAAGATGCAACGCCTGAGCAGTTTTATGAAGCTCGACTTGTTGAGAGTCGGCAAAACTTGCGCGTTTTCGCTTTTTACATATGGACAAAAAAAGGCGGTCTCCCTTGTCCTGCCTACATTTTGCTGTGTAACATTATATTATATTGAATCAATTAAACGTTACGCGGAATCAAGTTAATCCGACGATAGCTTGAGTGTCACATCGTACATCGGGAACAGTTGACGGTGAGAAAGGTTAGTACGAAGAGCTTGTTATGGCATGCGTTTTACGGTAGTCACCCGGCGTCATGCCTTTCAACTCACGGAAAATCCGCGAAAATGACTTGTACGAACCGAACCCAGTTTCAATCGCTATATCAACTCCCGCCATTCTAGTCGATGAAAGCAAGCTGCAAGCATGTCTAATGCGCACCTCGTGCAAAAATCGGACAAAACCAAGGCCGGTACGCCGCTTAATCTCTTTGCTTAAATAGGAGCTGCTTAAGCCGAACTTCTCCGCCGTTGTCGACAGTGTAACCGGCTCCCTATAACGGGCATGAATGTAATGAATAATTGGCCATACCGATTTTTATCGGTTGTTCCGTTCAGTTGTACTGTGCTTGGAACACCTTGCCGGCGAAATCGGTCATATCGAGCAAGAGTTTCCAACAACTTTAGCTTGAGCAGCATGTTTCTCCATAAACCGTTGCCCGCAAATTCAGCAAGCATATCCTCAAAAGCCGACGATACGATCGTGTTCAGCTCCGGGCTTAAGAGAGCTTGAGCGGGCAGTTCTTCTCCGGCCAGCAGCTCTGTCAAGCCCGGTCCGGCCTCTACTGATTGGTACAGCAAATCCATATCAAACATGCAGTTATACAACCGGAGCGGATTCGCCGATTCCACATAAATTTCATGAACCTGATAAGGCAGCAAAAAAAGTACCCGTCCCTGGAAGCAGAGGATGTTTAACGCCGTTAATAACCTCGTAACCCTCTCCGTCAATTACAAGAGAAAATTCCAAAAAGTCATGGCGGTGAGCGGGAAAATGCCTTACCACCTCGTTAACGGATACATGAAATGGAAAACCCGGGTGAATGTCCGGATAATCGGTTAATCGTTTGTTGGTTGGATATACGGTCATCTTGACGGATCACTCCCGAACGCAAAATGAGATAGTCTAGCGGAAAACTGTCATACCTCCTCTTCAATTTTATTCTATGATAAGAGCGAGCTGTACTCAACTTAAATCGAAGAGAGGAGGGATAGTGTGTCAACTCCGAGCACGTTACGTTACTCGCCATCCTGCAAAACCAGTATTAACGCCCGTGGTGCGCCGTATTCTCCGGCAATGGTATTTAATGCTGGCGCCATCAAATTCCAAAGTCGTTATGTTATTCCGCAACGATTACGACGCTCCGCAGAAGCATACACTGCTGCCAGGCATCACGACCAATTTTGTTCTAGCCTACAGCCGTGACGGCGTGCATTAAAAGGTACAGCCTTAGTAGTTGAGGATACTAGTAGCGATTCCAGGAATATCAGGCACCTCATAAATAAACGAGTCGAAACAAAAGGAAGGTGTGGAGGAATTTGCCCTTGCAGACGCAAAGAATTGAATTTGAAGCGACAAAAAAAGATCTATGATAGTGCGACCTTGGTATTCCATGGCGTGGATGGTTTTGATGTTTACAATATTTCGATTCCGTTCATACGGGACGGGAGACGCTATTTGTTTGGGCGGGTAGAACGTCGCGATGAATGGGCCGCTCTTGGGTCCGCCTGTTCGAGGAGACTGGACAGGATGAATGGACCTTGGTGAAAGATAGCATGATCTATACTCTGGAGGATCCTTATATCAGTGAGATCGGTGATGAGCTTGTAATGGGCGGGACTCATGTCCAATATCAACGTGGAAGATACAGCACGTTTTTCGGCTATTTCTTCCGGGGCACCGACCTTCACAATTTGTACTACTTCACTACAGGACCTAACAAAATGAAGGATATTCGCCTAGTACCGTTGTCAGATGGCAAGATCGGCGTCTTCTCGCGTCCACGCGGCCCCGAGTTGAGAGGTAAATACGGAAGCGAATCAATGATCGGCTTCACGGTCGTTGACAAGCTGGAAGAATTGACTGCGGACGTCATCGAGAAGGCGCCGTACATTCACTCCATCTTCGGGGAAGGCGAATGGGGAGGCGTTAATCAGGCTTACTTGCTCAACAGCGGGAAAATCGGCATCATCGGCCACATTTGCTACCTGGATACGGATAAGAACGGAGGGGAAATGAAGGTGTACCTAAACATGGCCTTCGTCTTCAATCCAATTACCCGAGAATCCTCGGACCTTCATGTGATCGGAAGTCGTCCCTGCTATCCGCCGGGACCTGCTAAGGCACCGCATTTGGCCGACTGCGTTTTTACTTCAGGCATTGTGATGCGACCAGACGGCAAAGCCGACCTTTACAGCGGCATTGGCGATTGCCAGGCGGGTCGTATTACGATTGACTATCCGTTCGAAGGACATGGGCGTATTGTCTAGAGAAGGATAACGGGGCTAGCTCTGGGATATTTCTGAACTATTTTCGGGATGAGGGACTTCGGGTGAAGGCGTTCAAGATGGATAGGCTTGAGGAATGCGCGGTGCGCGTTCACTTCGTACCGAGGACTATTTTGTACGCATTGTACTGTGACGAACAGATTGTGTCTCAGGAGAAGGTGCGGAAACGTAAAGGTTTTATAAGAACTCTTTCGTCAAGATTGTAAAAAGCTTTTATCTCTGAAGCTTCAATTATTCGGATTTTGCACAACTAAAGGTAGCTTCACTGGTTTGGCTCCCTATTGCTGTCCAATCATTGACAAAGCTAAGGCCAATTCACGTGTCCTAATCCCGCTATACTAAATTTCCTTTGAGGCTCTTTCAAAAAAGATTCATTGTTAGATTCTTTGGATTAGAAAACAATGCAATAGAACTGGAGCCGCCGTTGATTTCTACAAAAATACGGAAGCGCTTTCAATAAAACATTAGGGGGATTACGATGAAATGGTTTCGACTTAAACTATTACTTTTAGGAAGTGTGTTGTTATGTGTGGCATGCCAATCAGGCCAATCAGATGAAGCGGCAAATGAAGGTGGAGAAGAAGGAGAGCAGGAGGATATTACCTTAATTTGGTCAACCGATAACCCAGGACGCTATGAGGTAGCAAAAGAAGCCATTGAAGAACGGTTTCCGCACATAACCATTGAATTTTATAATACGCCCATTAACAGAGATGGTATTCAAGAGATGCTATCAGCGCAAGTCCATCCCGACATTATCGAAACATTTAATGCCAATCGCTTGCCGTATTATATGGAATCGGAATTAGCCTATGATATGGATGAACTAGTGGAAGCCCATGAGTTTGATTTAGAGCGAATCGAGCCGGGTTTGCTGTCGCGCATTCGATCATATGCTCCAAATCAAGAGCTGTATTTACTCCCGTATGAGCCAGATCTCTTAGCCCTTTTCTATAACAAAGATGTCTTTGATTTATTTGGAGTGGACTATCCTACAGACGGGATGACGTGGGATGAAGTACTTGACCTAGCCAGTCAACTGACTAGAGAGAATGAAGGTACACAATACCATGGCTTAGAAATTTGGCAGCCTTTTTTTGCGGGAGAGGCGTATGATGTCACGTATGTCGATCCAGATACGGATGAACCGGTGTTTGCAAATTCTCCTGGTTTGCGAGAAGGGTTTGAGCTGTTTAGAGAAATGAGACAAATACCAGGGAATGCCGAACCGCCATGGGTCGTTAATGGACAAACGGCGATGTCTGCTCGTTTTAAAGATGTCGGACCGTTGCTGCAAGCAGAAGAGGAAGCAGGATTGAACTGGGATTTAGTCGCGTGGCCTACTTTTGAGGAACAACCAGGAATCGTGCCTGTCCAAGGCGGATCAGCAGTTGGTGTATCTGCAATAAGCCAGCATAAAGACGATGCGTTTCAAGCAATCGCCTACCTTCTATCCGATGAATACCAGGTGGAGCAAGTCAGACAAGGGTTGAGTACACCATTAGCCGAACAAGAGATTCAAAGTCAAATTTATGCAGATGAGCCATTGATGGCAGATAAAAATACGGATGCCTTCTTTTACCATACGTACAATGGTGGCCCAGAACGACGATCGATTTATGATAACGTCCTCGACGAATTCAGAGGGGAGCTCATTGATGAGCTGGCTAATGGAACTCGCAGTATCCCAGAGATATTAACAGAATATGAAGATCGAGCAAAGGCAGTTATCGATGAACAAAAAAGCTGGATTGAGAATTGATTTAGTTTGTCGTAACCATATAACGATAACGAAAAGAATAGGCTATACAGGAGGGTGACAAGTGTGTTGCTCCCCAATCTAATGGTGGAGCCTGTTCAAGTATTTAAAGTTATAGGGGGAGGCGCGACTACGTCCGTCTATGATTCGTCCTTTCGATTGGGGGTTTTTGTTGCGTCCTTGCCCTTGGCTTTCTATTTTTATCGTTCATTATAAAAGAGGAGGTACTTGGAGAATGCGAATACAAAGACTTTTATTTGCCTTGTTCTTCTTACTCGGAATCCTCATTTTTCCATCCTGTAGCGCAAATCATGAGGATGAAACTGAGCTTGAGACAGTCGAAAATGCTACAGAGCCCGTTACATTAATATTTGCTGCTAGTATGAATTGGCTGGGACCTGACGAGTTCAAGATGTACATCGAAAATCCAGTTCAGAAACGCTATCCTCACATTTCTTTTGAGACGATCGATATTAATGACCCTGATAATAGCTGATGAATTGTTTGCTGCAGGAATCATTCCAGATATCGTAATGTCCGCAACCCCGATCATATTTAGATATACCGATTATGATTTAGAATATGATATTGAGCCTCTCATCAAAGATCATAATTTTGACTTATCACAGCTCGATCCTGTCGCTGTGGAATCGGTCAAAACAGCAAGCCAATCTGATGTCTTAACGGGGCTGCCGTGGACGATGCATATCAACGGTCTTTACTACAATACAGATATTTTCGATCAGCTCGGCTTAGACTACCCACACGATGGGATGACATGGACAGAGCTTAGGGAGCTCGCCACTCATTTATCAAGAAGTGATGCTGGCATACAATTCCGCGGACTCGAACCTGATAAAACCTCGGAAATCGGTTCTATTTTAGGGTTAAGTCTTATTGATGCAGAGACAATGACTGCGACCATTGATAATGATGGTTGGCGATATGTATTTGAGTTATTAGAAAGTATTTATTCTATCCCAGGAAACGATCATCCTGCCTTTGCCGCTGCTGCTTGGGATCAATTTGTCCAAGAGCAAAACCTAGCCATGCTTACCCCCTTTGCAAACAACCTTCCATTACTTCAAGAGGTAGAGGGTTTAAATTGGGATATTGCTCAGTACCCTTCTTTTGATGAATATCCAAATCTGGCGACTCAAGTTGATGCTTGGGTTCTACACATTACTAAACATAGTAAGCATAAAAACGAAGCCTTTCAAGCCATCGCCACGGTTTTATCTGAAGATGTACAAAGTGAATTAGCCAAAAACGGACGTGTCCCGGTATTGACAGACGATTCTGTTCAAGAGGTTTTCGGTCAGAACTTATCCTACCTGGAAGGGAAAAATTTAGAGGCATTATTTAAATCACAGCAAGCCAAAGCGTTACCTGTGACAAGGTATGATGGGACCGCTCAGGGCATTATTTCAAACGCAATTATTCGCGTTGTTCAGGACGGTATTGACATTAATACGGCTTTGCGTGAAGCAGAAGAAGAATTAAATGGTGTCATTCAAGATGGAGAAGCAGGCAATTAACCACTGTTCACTTTAAATCCCAGTACTAGCTGAGCTACATTTTCGGTAAATGCATGGGGTAAATTGAAAATTATTATATTTCTTTAGCTTCCGGTAATGCCAGCTTCGAATAAATTTCAAGATGGAAAGCAGCACCTTTCAGAAGGGTTGAATATGAAGCAAATTTAGCAGCAATCAATTATCGGGGGTTGCTGCTTTTGCTTCGATACTCATTTGTTATTATTCAACAACCTGCCACTATGGCAGTGTATATGGAAGCAGCGACCAAAACATCGATCCCCTTATGGAACCTATCGCTAGGCACAAAAACGTTCTTTGCCAACTTCAATTCTGACTAAGGAAATTATGAGTGTTTTGGACTTTCCTTAGCGGACGGATTATCCGATTAAATTTTCGTTTAGCTTACCTTTTCCGCGTTTTGTTGGTGGTACCCTATTGAATAGAGAATATAAACTCTATTCTGCTGTCTGGAGCAGCAGCCCTGTCACTAAGCGTAATATAACTGAAAAATAACGTACGACGATCGTCGCATAAAAAGGTCTTATCATCGATAAGGCCTTTTTCGTATGAAAAGTTTAGACATCCGTACGGGGCAGTTAAACACCAAAACCTGTAAAGTAAAGATGAGCTTTCAACATAAAGGAGCACTTACATGAATTGGAGATGACAGACAATGACAATAAAGAATCATAACCACACATTTGAAGAAACCCATTCTCGGGCGACATGGCGTGAGTGGCTCGGTTTGGTTGCTTTGATGCTGCCGATTTTCATGATCTCTACCGACATGGGAGGATTGTACCTCGCCATGCCATCTATAACTGCTGATTTAACACCGAGCAGTACCCAAATGCTCTGGATGCTTCACATTGGCGAAATCTTGACCGTAGGGTTTCTCATAACCATGGGAAGATTGGCGGATCGCATCGGGAGACGTCGACTGCTCGTGATCGGTGTGGCAGTATACGGGGCGGCTTCCTTTATTGCAGCTTTCTCGTCTACGGCTTGGATGCTAATTGTCATGCGTGCGTTACTGGGCGTCGCCGCTGCGACGATCACGCCGTCCACAATGTCATTGTTACGCAATATGTTTCCTGACCCCAGGCAATTCTCGGTGGCCATCGCGGTAAGTTTGAGCGCCTTTTCTGCCGGTGGAGCATTAGGTCCATCAGTAGGAGGATTTCTAGTTGATCATTTCTGGTGGGGTGCAGCCTTTCTCATCAATGTTCCAGTTGCGCTTGTATTTTTACTAGGTGCTTTTATACTTCCCACGTATCGCGATTCGAAAGCAAGGAGTCTGGATTTTGTTAGCGTGTTCTTGTCTCTTCTAGCCTTAATTACTACGATCTTTGGGTTACAGGAAATCGCAGAGAATGGTTTCCATATTCTTTACGTTAGTGCGGTGGCAATAGGTTTGATCTTTGGAATTGTTTTTGTTCGTCGACAACTCCACTTGAAGGAACCACTGTTGGATTTGCGTATGTTTCGTGCACCAGCGTTCTCGGTTTCACTGCTTGCTTTACTGCTTATATTGCTAGTAAACGGAGGAACCTATATGCTTTTCACCCAACATCTGCAAATCGTTCTAGGCCTCTCTCCAACGCATGCTGGTCTTATGTTGTTGGTACCTACCGGTTTGTCGGTTGTGGGGACGTTATTAGCACCAACACTCACTAGGTGGATGCGCCCTGCTTATGCCATGGCAGTTGCTCATTGTTGCGATAGGAGGGGCGATATTAGTTACAGCATCCGCCCAGGAAGCAAATATCGGAATACTCATTACAGGAGTTTCAATCGTGATGTTTGGTATAGGTCCAACCATGTCGATTGGTAGTGAATTGATTCTTTCTAGTGCTCCAAAGGAGCAAGCCAGTTCTGCTTCGGCCGTGCAGGATGTAGGCACGGGTCTCGGTAGTGCATTGGGAATCGCACTTATGGGCAGTCTCGCCATCGTGATTTACCGCAAATCATTAGCGAGTTCGATGCCGCAGGAGACACATACAGAAGTAATGGGATCAGTCATGGATAGTATCGGTGCGGCCATCGCGTCGGTCGAACGGCTTCCGGATGCATTAGGAATGGAATTGCTTCAAGCGATACAATCGTCCTTTACACTTGCTATCCAAGTTACGTATGCGATCGCTGTAGTTGGTTTGGTCGTGGTCGCCTTAATGGTCACGTGGAAGTTACGCCACATTCGCAATGGATCGACAGATGAATCGAATTCGGTGGATGCTGATTTAGATTTGTAAGAGCCGTTATCGTCCATGAGTTGAAAGCCAGCCTGATCGAGGTACAGACAACATTTGCTGAGCTTATTAAGCTGTGTCCCTCTCCTTACTCTACAATGGTAATTACATTACCGTCCGGATCATGGACATGAAAATATTTGCCACAGGGTAAGTTATCATAGCGATTCGTTATGTGTACCCCATTTTCTAGCAACTGCGTATAAAATGCTTCTGCGTCATCGGTACGCAGTTCAAAGATCGGTGCTGGCTTTCCATTTCGCATAAAATGCAGCGGTGTCAGCTCTTTCTCTTCGTGCATTAGTACGCTCGGTCCATTTTCTCCAAGTTGAATGATCGCATTCGTGCCTTGAGCAAACCTCGTAGGTTCTCGCAGCAGAATGGCACCCAAATTTTCAACGTACCATTTTGTTGAAACATTTACATTTCGTACAGGAAGGTTAATGCATGCAAGCCCCGTGATCCTTTTCATTGCCTTGCTTACAAACGCTGAATCTAATCTTTGATCCTTCATCGTATGCTCCGGCAATTCAAACAACCCCTTCTATAACATTGTTTTTGCCCTGCGAAGACGACTTTCCGCCGAGCTGAGACTCAAGCCAAATAGCATACCAATTTCCTTTGCATTGTAGCCCCCCAAAGTAATATTGGATAATAACCATTAGATACTTTTCGTCGAGTTCTCCTGTTGCTTTCCACATCTCCTGTTCCCATCGGCTCCACAAAAAGCTTCTTCGGTAAGTTCTCTTATAGTATATTTCTATAAACATCTAAATTTACCTTTTTAGCAACATCCCGCTCTCCAGGTTATTATTACTTGTTTTGCTATACCCCTCACTTCAACAGAAGACGACAGCTGACCAAATGATCATCGGCTGCCGTCTTAATTAATGTAATTATCGTTTAAGGAGTACTTCCTTAAATTTTCAAAAAAAAGTACTCCTTATTCCCCTTTTTCGGGGGATAGGCAAAAACACCCATTCTCCTTTTTTTAAATAATTTTCTTCGTTTATTATTTTATTTTTATAG
>BAXO01000097.1 GCA_001310555.1 Bacillus sp. JCM 19058 | reverse complement strand
GAAAAGTAGAGCTCTCCCGTCGGAAAACGGAGCTCTCCCGTCGGAAAACAGAGCTCTCCCGTCGGAAAGCAGGAGCTCTCCTGTCGGAAAACGGACTCTCCTGTCGGAAAGCGGAGCTCTCCCGTTGGAAGCACGAACTCCTCGCTTGATCTGTCTGTCAGGCACGTGAGTTTCTCCGTTGTATGGGAATTGCGGTGTGAATTTGAAGTGAAAATTTACTTTTATTGGTCATTCGTATTGACAAAGTTGGGATTAATTACTATTTTTGATCCATTGAATACTAGATTTAACAAGCTGTAAAGGAGGCTGTCTTGGTTGAAAAGTATGATGATGTGAACAGGTTTACGCAGTTTTGCAAGTCATGATAGATTCACCATTTTAGAGCTGGCTCCATCGTATATGTATTTGTAGCTTGGCGCAGGACTGTTAAGATCTTTGGCACAATAAAATGTTATACAAGGATATGTCTGAAGTGGAACGTACCATGTGGCGACATGATAAGTAGAGTGGGAGTCACATATCATAACAAAGCTAAAAAAAAGGAGTTTTCAGATCGTGTAGTTCACAAGATTGATGAGACGAAAGGAGAGTTACCTTTGAAACGAATGTTAAAAGTTTGGTCACGAGGCTTGTTTTTGTTATTTTGCTATGGGCTATTAGCTGCATGTTCAAACCAGGAAGTTAGTAATGAATCCGAAAAAGAAGAGCCTCCTCAAACTGCCGAGCCTGTTACACTAATTTGGGCTCATCAGTGGGGAGAAGATCATCTTAAAGAGACTGTTGTTCAATTCATTGCTGAGGAATTTCCGCACGTCACAATTGAGTTTCAAGATGCAGGAACGGATCATCCTGATTCATTGGAAGAGCTTGTGGCTGCAAATAAAGTTCCCGATATTGTGACAATGGGACGAGTTTCGCACATGAGCGCCTTGAACAGGTATGAATTGAGTTACGATATGAGTGAGTTAATTGAGCAATCTGATTATGACCTCGATCATATTGAGCCGTCAATTATTGAATATTTAAGAAACGAAGATGGGTCATTGTATGCATTACCGGAGAGTCGGCCTACTTGGGCTTTGCACTATAATAAAGACGTATTTGATATGCTAGGGGTGGATTACCCAGAAGATGAAATGACCTGGATGAAGTAATTCAATTAGCGGAAGACTTAACACAAGAACGAGATGGGATCCAGTATCGCGGGTTAGACTTAGATAATCCTTACGATGCGTACAAACAGTTCAGCCAAAACTCTGTTGATCCGGAAACTCACGAGGTGCTCATCCAAAGTTCAGAGGCTTACCATCGATATCTTGAAATGATTAAGGAAGTGACTTCTATTCCTGGTAATTACCCAGCTGAGAATCCAGGAGAGCTTCTGTTCAATTGGGGCGTGGAGTTTGAGAAGCAAACCGTAGCGATGTGGACCGGTGGAACGAATTTTCACTGGTTAGCTGGGGACAATGGAATGAATGTCGATATTGTCACGTATCCGTCATGGGATGGGTACGAGGGGATTGAACCTGAACCGAATGGCCACGGCTACGCAATCACTGCTCCAAGTGAGCATAAAGAGGTGGCATTGGAAATTATTATGCACCTCCTGTCTGATGAAGTTCAAATGGAGAAATCAAGACAAGGAGTTGCCTCGCCATTAGCAAGCCAAGCTATTCATGACGTTTTTTTATGCTAATAATGCCGAGCTCTCAGGCAAAAACCTGAATGCTCTGTTTAAGCTAACGCCTGCAACAGGTCCGGAAAAGTCAGCTCAATACGGTGATGGCGTGATTTCGACCGCACCGACGGAATATGTCAATTCAGGAAAGGATATTAACGAATTTTTGCGTATTTTGCAGGAGCAAGCGGAGGAAAATGTCAGAAGACAAATGGAGCAAGAGTAATTCCCACTAAATCAGGTTGCCTGCTCTAACGTTAAGCCTACACTATCAGGAAGTGCGCACAGAGGTTTGTCCATCAAG
Source organism: Bacillus sp. JCM 19058 (assembly GCA_001310555.1). The sequence continues at coordinate 17,131 of BAXO01000097.1, read as the reverse complement.
GAGCATTCATCGCTTTAACTTGCTGAACGAGTTCACTCATAGATGCGACTTTGAGTGAGCAACAAATGTATCTCTATTTCTGGCTACTTTTCAAATAGTATTTGGCTTCAGCTTAACCTTTTGCTACACTGAACATGCTTATCAATACGCGGAAAACGGTTTTGAACTATTTTTGATAATGAGGTGAAAGGTATGGCAGAAATCCGTTATGAAATTGTCGAAACCATTGCTGTGTTGTCCGAGTCTCCGAAAGGATGGCGGAAGGAGTTAAATCTAGTCAGCTGGAATGGACGCGAACCGAAATACGATATTCGTGACTGGGCTCCTGATTATGAAAAGATGGGGAAGGGTGTCACCTTAAGTCAGGAGGAACTGAAAAAGCTGAAGGAAGGGCTAACAGCGTATACGGAATAAAGAGCCGGGGAGCTACAAAAAAGAGCGAAACTTGGAATTAGTCGAAGTCTACAAGGGCGAAGAATTTTATGAAATATGTAAACCGCACGAGCTTGAGAACTTTCTCAGGCTCGTGCGGACATTTGTCAAATGATACCTTGTTCAAGCATCGCATCGGCAACTCTTATAAAACCAGCAATATTGGCTCCTATGACAAGGTTTCCAGCGCCCCATACGTGTTAGCGGCCTCTGAGCTGTTTTTGTAAATTGATTTCATAATTTCATGAAGCTTTCGATCAACTTCTTCAAATGTCCAAGGCAGGCGCATACTGTTTTGCGCCATTTCGAGCAGATACGGAAACGCCACCCGCATTCGCCGCTTTGGCCGGAGCAAAAAGAACTTGATTGGCATGGAAAATGTCAATAGCTTCTATCGTTGAAGGCATATTAGCTCCTTCCCCAACAGCTTTTACACCATTTGAAACGAGTAATTTGGCAGATTGCTCATCAATCTCGTTTTGCGTAGCACAAGGTAATGCGATATCGCACGTCACTGACCAGATACCGTCGTGCTTTTCGACGTAAGTTGCATGAGGATGCTCATCCACATAATCGCAAATTCGTCTCCGCTCAACCTCCTTCAATCGTTTGACGGTGTCGAGGTTTATCCCGCGTTCATCATAGATGTAACCGTTCGAGTCGCTGCAAGCAACGACCGTTGCTCCGAACTCCATTGCTTTTTCCATCGCATAAATGGAGACATTCCCAGAACCCGAAACAACGACCGTGCTTCCCTCGAAGCTTAGAGCGTGATTCTTTAGCATCTCTTCAACAAAATAGACTGTGCCATAGCCTGTAGCTTCTTTTCGGGCAAGGCTGCCACCGTAGCCCAATCCTTTTCCAGTAAGGACTCCAGCTTCGAAGGCGCCACGCAGCTTTTTGTATTGCCCGAACATGTAGCCGATTTCGCGGGCTCCTACACCGATATCGCCAGCTGGTACGTCAGTATCCGGTCCAATATGTGTACTAAGCTCAGACATAAAGCTTTGCGTAAAGCGCATAATTTCATCATCAGATTTGCCTTTTGGATCGAAGTCGGACCCACCTTTTCCACCACCAATGGCTTGACCGGTCAAGGAATTTTTGAAAATTTGTTCAAAGCCTAAAAATTTGATAATGCTTGCATTGACTGATGGGTGAAAACGTAAGCCGCCTTTGTATGGTCCAAGCGCGCTGTTAAACTGAACTCGAAACCCACGGTTGACATTTACTTTTCCCGCGTCGTCAACCCAAGGGATCCTGAAGCTAATCATTCGTTCAGGCTCAACCATTCTTTCCAAAACGCCGAGCTTTTGGTACTCAGGGTGTTGAGCAAAGACTGGAACTAAAGATTCCAGCGTTTCCTTTACGGCTTGATGGAATTCTTCCTCACCAGGGTTACGCGTCAGAACGGTTTCATATATTTTGTCAATATATGCCTTCGCTTCTTGCAAGTGTTCGTCTTTTACAGCATCCAATGTAATCATTCCCTTTCACTCCTTAGTATTCGCATTAAGTTGGTCATCTATTTTTTATTAACGACCTGCATTTCTTTTCAAGATCAAATCGGCTATAATTTGATCGAGAAGTTCTTCCATACTTGAATCACTGCTTTTCTATTTTTATCGAGTGATTTTAAAAATTCTAACAATGATTATGTTAGATTTTCTGCTAAAAAGAATATATTATATATCATATAATTACGAACGAAGCAAAAACAATCTATAAATTAGATAATAATCATGCTAGTATGAGATATAGAGTAGGTGAGCCATGATGGAATTGAGACAAATTGAATATTTTATCGAAGTAGCGAAACGTGAGCATGTGACGGAGGCCGCACACGCTCTCCATGTCGCTCAATCAGCGGTTAGCAGACAGATCTTTAATCTTGAAAAGGAGTTAGGCGTCGATTTATTTATTCGCGAAGGGAGAAATGTTCGCTTAACTCCAATTGGTAAAATATTTTTAGAACATATGAAGGATGCTATGAAGGTGATGCACAATGCAAAGCGTGAGATTCGCGAATTTCTTGATCCGGAAAAAGGGACGATCCGGATAGGATTTCCGAGCAGCATGGCTACGTATACTTTGCCAACGGCAATTTCGGCTTTTCGGGAACATTATCCTAAAGTAAACTTTGCCTTTAATCAAGGCTCCTATCATCAGTTAATTGAACAGGTTACTAGGGGAGAAATTGATATGGCGCTACTCGGGCCAGTCCCAGACAGTGACCGTCGAATTAAGTCGGAGGTTTTGTTTTATGAAGACATTGTAGCCTTGCTACCTGCCAGTCACCCTTTGGCGGGGGAGGAGGAGATCTCCTTGGAGCAACTTCGTGAGGATCCATTTATTTTACTTCAAGAGGGCTATGTTTTACGGGATCTAGTTGACAATGCTTGTCTGCAAGTCGGATTTTCGCCAAAGGTTTCCTTTGAAGGTAACGATATTGATGCGATTAAAGGACTAGTATCAACAGGCTTAGGCGTAACGCTAATTCCGGAAATTACTTTAGTTGGCTCATTGCCAAGGCAAACGGTAACTTTGCCAATTGCAGATCCAGAGCTGAAGCGTACAGTCGGCGTGATCACTGCGAAGGAAAGGGAAATGCTCCCGACCGAAAAAGTGTTTCATGAGTTTTAAAAACATTTTTCTCCGAGCATAGCCTCACAAAGCCCGATTCATATGGCGCATCTGGTCTTTAAATATTCAGGCATGAAAAGTAGGCGATGACCCAAAGCAAAACAGAAGGCTTTGAACAAGAATTTGTCCCTATAAGAAGCATAAACTCCGGATAAGGACAAAGGTGATAGCATACGACTTTTCGATTATTCCTGTTCTACCTACGAGGAAGAACGATTCGAATGTGAAGGTGAAATAGGAGATTACCTTTCTTGATTAATTCCTTCCTTGCGGTGCAAATAGACGTTGCAGCACTAACGTAAAGGCGCCAATGACCATCCCTTTTTTTCCTAAATCAGAACAAACTATGATCTCCTGTCCTTGCGAGCTTCGTAACATATTTCTTTGCACCATTTGCTTGAGCGGTGCCAAAATACTGTCGCCTGCTCGAAAAATACGCCCTTCTAAAATAACTCGCGAAGGCGTAAGAATGTTGATCAAATTTGCGATGCAATGCCGAGATAACGCCCCGCATCCTCCAATACCTCCAAGGCGAGCTGATCGCCTTGCTCTGCCGCTGTAAATATCATTTCGATTGTTAACAGGTGACTATCTCCATCCAGCCAAGCCGTAATTAATGTCTCCTTGCCAAGTCTGATCGCCTTTTGGACCCGTGACAGGATCGCCGATTCTGAGACATAAGCTTCGAGGCAGCCATAGTTTCCGCAACGACAGCGTGGACCATTTATATCGATCACCGTATGTCCTAATTCCCCAGCCGTATGAAACATTCCGCTATAAACTTCATCGTTAAGGACGATTCCTGAACCGACACCTAAGCCGACACTAATGCAAACAAAATTAGCAATACCCTGACCTTCGCCATACCAGCTTTCGGCCAAGGCGAGTGTACGGACATCATTTTCAACTAAAGCCGGGATGTTAAATTCCTGCTCTAATTCATCCTTAATCGGAATGGATTCAAGGTTTAGGTGAGGAGCAAAAACGGCAACACCATTTTGTGGATCGACCAGACCATGCATCGCAACACCAATTCCAATCAGCGAATCAATCTCTGCACGGCTCTGCTTTATGACTAGCCTTATACGCTCTTTCATCATTTGAAGAAATTGCTCTTTCAAAGGGGGAGCCGACAATGGCAGTTCATCGTCTTCAATGATTTGGCCGTCTAGCGTAGCTAGCACAGTACCAATGACTTCCGCAGCTGCGTAGACACCAATCACATAAAAGGCAGAGGAGTGAATCATCAGCATTAAAGGCTTGCGCCCACCCTGTGTCTGGCCTGTTCCTGTTTTTTTCAACAACGATGTTTTCTTCTATCAATTCGCCGACAATGCTACCTACAGTTGGAGGCGTTAATTTTGTTATTTTTGCGATCTGTGCTCGTGAAATGGGGCCCTTCAGCCGGATGATGTTCAAAATGGTAGACTTGTTCAGCGATTTCATCCCTTTAAAGCTGCCTGTTCTTGGAATAACGTCATAAAAGTAAACCTCTATTCTTTTTATATAGTTACATCGGAAAGTTGATTTGTTAAATAATTTTATTTATTACTATTTTACCATTAATGTAAAGAAAGGTCATTAGCTCGATACATGGCATCGTATTTGCGGTAAGTATGATGAATCACCTTTTGCTGTTATGAATATGAAGGGACCGGATCAAACGGTAAAATCCGACCTATAGCGGATACTTGATTCGTTCTCATTTTTCTCATTTCTCGACCAAGGTCACGTTCATGTAAGTGTAAACAGCAATGTTGGGTTTAATTTATTCTTGAAACAACGAAAGAAGTAGGCTAAGATTTAAAATAAATAAATTAATTTAACTAACTTATTTATTTTTTTTAAAATGGAGACTAAAAGGAGTGTTTGACATGACGATTCCGCGCCCGGAATACCCGCGTCCGCAATTTGTACGAGACGAATGGTTGAACTTAAACGGTCAATGGCACTTTGACTATGATGATCGAAATGAAGGCTTACAGCAAAAAGGGTATAACAGCCATAACTATTCTAAAAATATTACAGTGCCGTTTTGTTATCAAAGTGAGCTAAGCGGAATAGGAGAAACCGAATTTCACGATGTTGTCTGGTATAAAAAAAACGATGACGATTCCTGAAAAGTGGGCAGGAAAGCGACTCCTTCTTCACTTTGGAGCAGTTGACTACCGAACTTCGGTTTGGGTGAATGGACAATTTGTGACCTTTCATGAAGGAGGTCATGTTCCGTTTCATGCCGAAATTACAAACGTCATCATACAAGGTGAAAATGAAATTGTCATCCGGGTCGAGGACGCTTCCAAAGATTTAGATCAACCACGCGGCAAACAATATTGGAAAGAGCAATCCGAAAGCATTTTTTTATACAAGGACAACGGGGATTTGGCAAACGGTTTGGCTTGAAGCGATATCTGCTACTTATTTAGAAAATGTAAAAATGACGCCTAATATCGACAAAGACGAAATTACGATTGATTATACCGTCAATGGCAGTTTAACAAACCAACGGTTAGAAATAGATATTTCCTTTAAGGATAGCTTGATCGCAAAGGATACGCTTCAGCTTACGGTTAATAAAGGGTCGAGAACGATCCATCTCAACGATTTTCATGTTCATAACCCGGGTCGTCTCTGGAGTCCGGAACACCCGAATCTATACGATATCACGTTCCGAATCAAAGAGGGCGACCAAGCGGTGGATGAAGTAAGCAGTTATTTCGGGATGAGAAAAATTTCCGTTGAAAATGGCGTTGTTATGCTGAACAATCGTCCGTATTATATGAAGCTCGTTCTCGATCAAGGATATTTTCCAAAAGGAATTTTAACGCCGCCTTCCGATGAAGCGATTAGAAACGATGTAAGTCTGACAAAGGAAATGGGCTTTAATGGAGCAAGAAAGCACCAAAAAGTAGAGGACCCCCGTTATTACTATTGGGCTGACCGCTTAGGCTTACTTGTGTGGGGCGAGATGGCGAATTGCTATACGTATACTAACGATGCTGTCAGACGAATGACGGATGAGTGGCAAAAGGCCGTAGAGAGAGATTATAACCATCCGTCTATCGTTGCGTGGGTTCCTGTTAATGAAAGTTGGGGTGTGCCGAAGCTATTGGCTGATAAGCGCCAGCAGGCTCATACATTGAGTATGTATTATTTGACGAAATCGTTGGATCAATCGCGCTTAGTCATCTCAAACGATGGCTGGGAGCATACGAAATCGGATCTTTGTACGATCCATGATTATGAAAGCGTTAAATCAACCTTAGTCGAGCGTTACAGTTCCCTTGAAAAGATCTTAAGCTCCACGCCTGGAAAGCGCCTCATTCATGTTCCGGGGTATGAGTACGAAGGAGAGCCGATCCAGGTGACGGAATTCGGCGGTATCGCCTATAAAAAAAAGCGATTGGGAAGGCTGGGGCTACTCAGGGGCGCAAAACGACGAAGATTTTGCGGAGCGGTACTATGCGGTCACCTCAGCAATACTGGAATCTCCGCTCATTCAAGGCTATTGCTATACGCAGCTGACTGACGTCGAGCAGGAAATCAATGGACTCTTAACCTATGAACGAAAGCCGAAAATCGATTTAGCCATTATAAGAAAAATTAATGATGGAACTCATAAGCCGCGTTTCACTAGTGAGGATGTGGATTAATGGGATATAAAAATCCGGTCATTTCAGTAAAGGGCTCGATCATGGCGATCCGGCCGTGCTTAAGTATAACGGCATGTATTACTTGTATCATACCGGTGCGCGAGAAATCCCTGTTTACGAATCGACGAACCTTGTAGACTGGGAAAGGGTAGGAGTGGCGCTGCATGCCTCCAGTGAGGGGAATCATTGGGCTCAAGTGGACCTTTGGGCACCTGAGATCATTTATGAGAACGGAGTATTTTATATGTATGTCACAGGTGCTGTCATGAAAGAGGACGGCAGTGGGGACGATGGAATCAGGCGCATCGGTGTAGCAACAAGTACGTGTCCTTCTGGTCCGTTTATATTGGAGGCTGAGCCGTTAACGAATGAATGGTCGATCGACGCTCATCCGTTTAAGGACGAGGACGGGAGTTACTACTTGTTTTATAATGTTCGCAATGATTATACGAAAGGTCCTAATGGTGTTATCGGAACAGGCAATGTTGTCGACCGGATGATCGATTTAAAAACGCTAAGCGGAAATCCGACACTTGTGACAAAGCCCGAGCATTTATGGGAAGGAAATAAAGAGCATTCATTTTTCTGGAACGAAGGCCCTTTTGTGTTGAAGCGAAATGGAACGTATTATCAAATGTATAGTGCCGGCTTTTATGGCGATGACACGTACGGTGTTTACTACGCTACGTCACCGACTCCGATTGGAACTGAAGGGATGAATGATAAGGGCTGGAGCAAGTGGCAAGGAGGGCAGCCGATTCTGAAAACGAATGAGGCTTGTCTTGGCCCTGGCCATCATGTTGTTACAAAAGGGCCAAACGGGTTGGACGATTATATCGTTTACCACGGCTATGAACCGGGAGAGAGTGAACAAAAACGGCGCGTACGGTTGGACGCTTAAAATGGGAGCAGGAACGGCTGTGGCTTGAGCCGCCAACTACTGCTGAACTCCCCTTGCCTGAAATGCCGACATTTGATGGTCGTTTTCTCGAATCCATCGAATCGTTGAATGCCGAGCTTCGGAAGCATTGCTATGAAAGCTATTATTTTGAAGCCGCGTTTGCTTTTCTTGATCAAGCGGCGCAAATTGCCTTTCTCGATCCATTTTATATTGATGAAGCGAATCGCGTGGGATGCGTGATTGACCAGAGAAACAGTCAGCTTAGGCTTCAAGTCATAAAAGACAATCATGAGCAACAAGCTTTGGCATTTCCACTGCTAGAACACTTTGACCCTGGCGCTTATCATTTGTTTCAAGTGAAAAAAAGGAAAGCAGCTTGTATTTTTATCTCGACCATGTATTAATTGAGGAGCTCCAGTTAAGCTTTGCGGATTTAACTGGAAATGTAAAAATACGTTTAACAGAAAAGACTGGAAAGGGTAAAGGAACTATATTAACGCAATTAACGAGCGGATAACTGAGCAAGTCATGTACTTGAGTAATCTATATGCTGATGACTAGGGAGGTTCAGTAAAGAACCTTCCTAGTTCGTTTTTCAGCGAAGCGTTGGCCGATACGCTACGATAATCTAGTTGGCAGAAGCTTTGAGGGACTTCAACGTGGCAGGCTATGTGAGCACAAGCGGTGCCCGCTAGTCAAAACTGTCGTGATAAAGTGAAAAACAAAGAATAGTAGGAGGAACCGCGATACTAAAGCAATTATACTTTTTAGAAACAGGCAAATCCATCCACCCCATTAAATTTAAGATAAAAGGGTTGGGAATTGCGTCCTATTCAACACGGACTTTTACTGATACTAGTTGTCATCATCGTATGGCTTCACCTAAGCAATCCGCCACACCGCCTTCTTTAGCGTGCCGACATGTGTAGGTGAATTCACGCCCAAGACTCGAGTCAGCGGGCGTTGCTTTCATGTATGAATCAAGGGAGATCGAATGATTAGTAAAAACTCAATACCCTTTCTTAAAATCGACAGCATTGAGCGGGAGTTTCCCGCTATTAAGATACGATTGTAAATTCGGGATAAAAATCTCTTCAATGACTCGCTGATTATAATATTCTGTTGCCCCGGCTGTATGGGGAGTAATAATGACGTTATCCATGTTCCATAATGGACTGTCTCCCGGTAAGGTTCGCTTTCAAAGACATCAAGTCCCGCTCCAGCAATCTCCCCCTTATTTAGTGCCTGAATCAGATCGGCTTCCTGGACGAGCTCGCCTCGACCGACATTAACTATAAATGCGGACGATTTCATTCGCCTAAACAGTGCTTGATTGAATAAATGTTTTGTCTCCGGTGTTAACGGCAGGATAATAACGACATAATCGCATCTAGGCAGCACGGCCTCGATTTCGTCAAGCGTGTACATTTCGTCCACGTATTCGGTCGGTTTCCCGGAATGGCGGATTCCGAGAGTTTTCATGCCGAAGGCTTTAGCTATCTTTGCGGTTTCCCGTCCTATCGCTCCAACGCCGATGAGGCCAATTGTTTTTTGATGAAGCTCAAGGCTTATGCCGGCGTTATGCCACCGCTTTTTCTGCTGATTTTTCACATAGGCGGCAATTTTTCTTGTATGAGCGAGCATGAGACCAAAAATCGTCTCGGTAATCGGAAAGGCATGAACACCATTAGCACTCGTCAGCTGAACGTCGTTTTCAGCTAACCTGTTTAAAGGCATACTGTCGACCCCGGCGCTCCACGATTGAATCCAACGCAAGGAGCTAGCTTCCGATAGGGCGAGAGGCTCGAGTTCTCGTCTCCAGCCTGCTATTATTTCGGCCTTTGAAGCATACTCCGCCAACAATGCTGGCTCATCCTCAGCCCATATTTCCCAATTTGGGATTATAGCTTTAATCTGTTTAAGTAAATCCTTGTCGAGCTTTTCCGTAATTAACAATTTCCTTTTGCTCATCCTGGTCCTCCTCGATTAGCGAACTTTCCTTTTATAGTAACAAATTTTATTTCTAATTGATAATTATGTCTCAATGAAGTTGACAAAAAATAAATCTTGCCTAAATCAAATATTTAAGCAGCTAATGGAGGCAGGAACAAGGCTATTAATATAGAATAGTAAAGTATGGCAGAGGGAATATCTAGAAGTGCTCTATAAGGACATCTGGAAGGGGCGAAGAGCAAAAATACAATTCGGTTAACGCGCAAGAACCTTGGTTTTATCGATTGTATTGAATGTTTTACTCGATGTGACTCCTTTTATTTGAGATTGATTCGGTCTTCCAATCGAATCTATGCCAGCGTTAATGACTTCTAAGTTTCAATAGGAAGCTAAGAACGGAAAAGGCAAGCAGTAGTTAACGGTTCAGGCTTGCAGAGGCTGAAATGAATACTTGCAATCATTGAGATAGAAAGCGTATGAAAATAAACGTACAAAGGGGATGAGAATGATGAAATACCGTAAGCTTGGAAGCACTGGACTGAGGGTTTCGGTCGTCGGGATCGGTACGTGGCAATTTGGTGGGGAGTGGGGCAAGGAGTTTAGTCAGCAGGAAGTTGATGCGATGTTTGAGCGTGCAAAGGAAGTGGGGATTAATTTTATCGATACGGCTGAATGCTATGGCGATCATTTGTCGGAGCAATTTATAGGCGAGTATTTGCAAAATGCAAAGCGTGAGGATTGGGTACTGGCGACAAAGTTTGGTCATAAATTTCATCGCGTTTTTAAACGCACGAACCATTGGTCAGCTAATGAGGTGCTAGAACAGCTTGACAATTCTTTGAAAGCGCTTAAAACGGATTACATTGATATTTACCAATTTCACTCTGGCAGTGACGAAGTGTTTAAAAATGATGAACTTTGGACGAATCTCGATAAACAAGTGAAGGAAGGGAAAATTCGTCATATTGGGATTTCTATTGGAAGCAATCAAAATACTGTGCAAACAGATGCCGCATCAGAGGTGGGGGCCGAGGTCATTCAAGTGTTTACAATCGGCTCGATCAAAAGCCTGAAGTCGAAGTTTTTCCATCCTGCGAGCGTCAAAACCTCGGTGTCCTGGCCCGCGTCCCGCTAGCAAGCGGCTTTTTAAGCGGAAAATATAAGCCAGGGGCTACCTTTAGTGAGACCGATGTACGGACCTTAAGAAAGAGGAGCAATTAAATCGCCAGCTCGAGCAGGTTGAGCAGATTCAGCGTTCGGAAGTGCCAGAAGGAGTCGATATGGCACAATGGGCGTTGGCTTGGTGCTTAAAGCATCCTGCAGTAACAACCGTTATTCCAGGCTGTAAAAATGTCAAGCAAGTTGAAAGCAACGCGGCAGCTGCTTCATTAGAGCTCGTGAGCGACGATCATCCTCAAGCTTGGACATAATACAGGATGACGAAAATCCGTGTTATCGAGTGCGAAATATCAAGGTGCTATTTATGTCGAATCCAGTAAGGGGAAGTTACTACAGCAAATCCGCCTAACAATAAAGGCCCTACTATATACAAAGGAGCGTATTTTCCGATCGGCAGTCTCTGTCGGTATAGTGGACAAGCCGGAGTGAAAAGGGAAGCTGTTCTGATTTCCCGGTTCATTAAGGCTGGTTACTAGGAGCATCGCTCTTTTCTTTTTCATGTGAGGAATGGCTGTGTTTTATTTAAATATAGTGGAGTGATCGCAAATGACAGTATACTTGTTTATTGGTCTGATCGGTCTGGCTGGAATCATGCTCTTCGCATTGACCTCGGAAAGGGTTGATACGAAGAGCCTGCCTTCAGCGGGAGTCGTTCGTACTATTGCTCATCGTGGGGCATCGGGACATGCTCCTGAGAATACGATAGACTCGTTTCAAATCGCAGCCGAAATGGATTGTGATGGAATTGAATTGGATGTGCAATTGACTAAGGATCGTGAACTCATCGCGTGTCATGATTATACGGTCAATCGAACGACGAATGGTCAAGGCAAGGTATGTCATTTATCATTGCAGGAAATCCAAAGGCTTGACGCGGGATCTTGGTTTAATCGTGCGTTTCCCGAAAAAAAGGAGAGAGAGCTTCGTCGGAGCAAGAATCCCGACGCTCAAGGAAGTGATTGAACAACTAGGGCCACAACAACGCTATTATATCGAAATTAAACCGTATGAAGCAGTCGTGGAATCGAAGAAAAATTGCTCGCAGTAATTGAGCGATTTGATTTCAAAAGCGCCGATCGTGTGACAATTCAATCCTTTAGTGAAAAAAAAGCTGAGTAAAATTCATCATTTGAATCCCGATCTGCCTTTAATTCAATTAATTAAATATCCAAATCTCCTCTCTCCCTTATCAGACTTCAACCGAATCAAAGACTATGTTACTGGTGTCGGTGTGAATTATCACAAAATTAGCCGCAAATATATTCAAACAGCGACTCAATTAGGGATACCTCTTTACGTTTATACAGTAAATCGGAGAAAGCAAATGAAAAAAGCGATGAAATGGGGCGCAACCGGGATATACACAAATTACCCAGATTTGTTAAAGCAAGTACAGTCCGAGCAGGAATGAATGCGCCACAATTAAGAAAATAAGATAAAATTGCTCACACAACGACCGTTTTTTTCATAGGATGGGCATATATCACGGTTAGCGCTGTACAGTCATACGATGATAAGGGATACACATCAGGAATTAAGCCGTAATTTCGAAACTAGCGATGGAAGTGGAGGAGCATAAATGAAACCATTTTCTCATTGGAATCAGCCCGAAAAGATCGAGAAATTAATCAAGAGGCTTGTGAAAATACCAAGCGTGACAGGAAGTATTGGTGAAATAAAATTCGCCGAAGCCCTTATCGAAATTATAAAGGAAATGCCTTATTTTACGGCGCAACCACAGCAGGTATGGAAACACCCAATTACAGATGATGAGCAGGGAGAGCGTCCGTTGTTTGTTTATATCGAGGGAAGAATCAGACGAGACGGACGATTTTATTGCTAAGTCATTTTGACGTGGTCAACGTTGAGGATTTCGGTCAGCTTCAGGCATTTGCCTTTGAACCTGAGCTTTATACGAATACACTGAAAGAGCTTGATTTGGCAGCTTATTCTTCAGAAGTTCAGGGCGATTTGGACAAAGGGAACTGGCTATTTGGCAGGGGAATTATGGACATGAAGGCAGGCTTAGCAATGCAGCTCGCCGTTTTAAGCGAATTAAGCGAAAAAGGTTTCGATGGCAACCTTTTACTCGTGTCAGTTCCTGACGAAGAGAGGAACTCGGATGGGATGCTTTCGGTGATTCCTTTTTTTTAAATCGACTGCAAAAGCAATATGATCTTGAGTATGAACTGAGCATCTGCTCAGAACCTAATTTTTCAGCATCAGCCAACGACCGTAGCAAGTATATGTATACCGGATCGGTCGGGAAAGTGTTACCACTTATTTATTGTGTGGGGAAGGAAACTCATGTCGGTGAACCGCTACAAGGCTTAAATGCCAGTTGGATGGCAGCAGAGGCTGTCAATCAAATTGAGCTATCTGATAATTATATCGATCGGAAGGGTGATGAGGCGACGCCACCGCCGACGTGCTTGAAGCTGGCTGATTTAAAGGGTGAATACAGCGTTCAAACTCCATCTCACGCTTATGTACTTTACAATATATTAACATTGACGAGCTCCCCGGATGAACTACTAGAGAAACTGCAACATACGCTCATCTCCTGCAGTAATGCCTTGTTTGAACGGATAGCGCTAAAGCATACAGGGGGTGAGGAGATCAATCGCCGCTTACGCCCAAAGGTATTTACCTTTGAGGAGCTGTTCGAGAAAGGACTTAATCGATTCGGAGTCTCATTGGAAAAGGAGCTTGAGAGAGCACTGAACAATGACGAAGATAGCCGTGAGCTTTCAGTCAGGGCTGCGGCTGTACTAAGCAACTTTTTTTATTCTAGAAGCCCCATTTTATCTGCTTCTGTACGCGCCACCTTATTATCCCCATGTCTATTTGACTAAAGAGCATCCGAATGACGACAAGGTTGAGTATGTTGTCAATCAGGTGCAAAATGAAGCGAAGTCGCTTTATGGCGAGACGGTTGAAATCAAGGAATATTTTAACGGACTTTCCGATGTTTCGTATTGCCGCTTCGTTGAAGAGGAAAAAAAATTCAGCGCTTTAAAAAAAATAATATGCCAGTGCTCGGGAATGGCTACGATATTCCGTTTGACGATATTCTTGCACTGAATGTTCCGACTGTAAACATTGGTCCGTACGGAAAGGATGCTCATAAGTCGACAGAACGCTTAGAGATGAATTATTCAACTAAAGTAGCGCCGCAATTGCTAAAACGAGCAATCGAGCTTTGGTTTGAAGGCTCGTATTTGGACTGAAGGAGCACCGGATAGACCTAAGGCGTACTCCGTAGAAGAGATGTGGGAGCCTCTCAGCGACGTTACAATTAATAAAGGAGTTAACGATGAACATAGATGAGTTAGTGGCTATGCATTACACCGAATTTCAAGACTTAGTCGTTTCCCCCGATGGGCAGGAAGTGCTTGTCGTATTAGGGAATGAAGATATGCCTTATGAAGAATATGTATACGGGCGAAAAAACCGCTCCATTTGGACATGTGATTTGAACGGGAACAGAGAGGAGAAGGAAATTGCTTCTGCCGATGAGGATGCACATCGGCCTTGCTGGTCTCCGGATAGGAAACAAATCGCTTATCTTTCCCGTAAGTCCGGACAGACTGAAATATGGTTGATGGATCGCGATGGGGCAAACAAAGTGCAGGTGACTAATTCCCATTTTCCTGGAAGAGATCCATACAATGAAACGCAATTATCCTGGTCGCCTGATGGACTGAACATTGTTTATACTTGTAAGCCTAATGGCAGCTATTATGGGATTGCGCAAGCGCTAAAAGACAAAGAAGAAATAATAACAGGTATTCAAGTAACGAGCGCGAGTGACTCAAGTAATAAATGGAAAAATGCTTTTCAAAAGGCAAATGAATTTTATGAAAGTGCTCTTTATAGCCAAAATGTTGTAACCGGGGAAAACAAAATACTAACAACCGAAAACTGCAAGATTGTAGATTGGGCATCGGGTGAGCTTGTATTCGTTGCGAGAGGAGCCACACTCAAAACTGTAAATATCCATACTAGAGAGATGCAGGATGTGTATGTGGCAAAACAAAGGATAGATTCAGTTAAAATATGTGAAAAGGCTCTCTTAATCGCTTATCAAACTGAACAAAAAATTGAAATGTCGACGATAAAGGATGGTTCACTTGTCCAAATAGTCGAAACGACGGTGCCCGGCTATAATATGATGATTCATACGTGGTCAACAAACGGGAAAAATCTATTCGTCACCTCTCAACAAGGCGTTTCGACCCACCTGTATCAGATCGATCGTTCGACAGGTAATGTAGAAAAGCTTACAAATGACGGTCATATCGTTCATAGCTATGAACAAGAGGCTAAAGCAGTTAGCCACAATAACAAGGAAGCGATATTATTCCCGTATACCAGTCCGAAGGCACCGATGGAGATTTGGAAATATGAGCACGGAGAAATCGAAAGAGTTAGCCACTTTAATAGGAATATACGGGAGAGCGAAATTCCAAATGTCTTGGTAATCCACTATCCAAGTGGCGGCTGGATGATCGAAGCGCTGTTAGTCCTGCCGTTGCATTATAACGCCGAGCAAACCTACCCAACTCTCGTCTATGTTCATGGTGGGCCTGAAGATCACATCAATGCAAGTTTTACAGAGGTAAAGTGTGGCAGGGCGCAAAGTGCAGCTCACCTTCTTGCCAGCCATGGCTATGCAGTGTTAATGCCTAATTTCAGGGGCATCGAAGGATATGGAGAAGAGTTATTAAGCGAAATCGGCAGCTATAACATAATGTCAAAGCCCTATGAGGATGTCATGGCGGGCATCGATTTTTTGGTTAAGGAAGGAATCGCTAATCCTGACGAGCTTGGTATTTATGGGACGAGCTTTGGCGCTTGGTTAACGGCCTGGGCAATCGGGCAAACTGGGCGATTTAAAGGGGCAATCGGAATGGTGTCGATTACTACGATGTCCTATTTACTGCTCGATACGTTGGCCATTCGTTCCTTACAAACACACCGACGCGGCAAGGAAGCGCCAAGGACCTCGACCTATGCTTAAGCCGCACCGGATTCGTCAGCTCTCTCCGATTGAACAGTTGACTACGATAAAAACACCGATCATGTTAATCGAATCCGGTGGAGAAAGAGAGGAGGGAAGGAGTGGGGCAAAACCGTTTTTTAATGGATTATGTGCGGTCGGAGTTGAAGCAAAACTCATTTATTATCCAAAGGCATACCATAACGGCGGGTGGAATGATGAGTATAAAAGGGACTATATGAAACGGTTGGTGGCATGGTTTGACTATTGCATAAAAGGAAAGCCATTACCAGTATGGTTCACTAAATAACTAGTTTTAACGACTTTTGCAGCTTATTTGCAGCTAGTTCAGTTGATTCGATAACCAGTTATTCAGACTAAGCCAGAGCTTTTTAATATAGAACTAGTAAAAGCAGTTGGGGTAAACTGACCAGTGGTAATGTGCCGACAAAAAGAGAGGGCGGCTAATGAATCTATTTTAAAATGGCATAATTAGTCAAGTCTTTGCAATTCAGCTTCCGTCTAAACTAGCTTTCATTATCCGCCCCTCGATAAATAAAGTGCGAAGCCTGATTGTTTGTTAACCAGCTTTTTATATTATTAAGTAACATTTTCGAATTCATATTTGTGCTCGAAGAGGGTAAATGGTTAATAATCATTTGAATATTTTCTCGTAAACTTTTCGTATTCATAAATTTAACATAATTAGGAATCCGTTCATTCAATGCTCCATAGTACCGCCGATGAGGCACTATTATTTCAAGATGCTCCTCAAAATTTCTTCTTTTTCTTGTGAGATCATGTTCTTTTCGCTGCCTTAAATTTGCTTGACTTGTGGATAAATAAAAATATTTGTCAGGAAACCCTATTCTTCCTGCCATTATTTCAGAGAGGTAAAACTCATAAATAAACTCCAAGCTTTGATTAAATATTTCAAAATTAAAACACCAATTATAGGCCAACGGCTGAAAGATATCCCCGTCAAGAATGACAGTATCATATTTTTTCAGTTTATTTTGGACAATCTGCCAACGTTCCACTTGACGTTCCAAATACCATGTTTTCGTTTCATCATTTGGACGCTCAAATAGAAGATTTACTTCTGGAACTATATATGCATTAGTTATCTTAGCAATTCCTTCAGATGTCGTTGTTTTCCCTACAGCACTTGCTCCTTCTAAACAAATAATTGGCATATGATCCCCCTTATTTTAAACAAAAACCTAACCAAAGCAATACTTAATAGAGAAATGAAGTATAACACAATTTCTCCACCTGTCTAAATCATATTTTCTTTCGGAATCGTCGGAAGAGGCGTGGAATCGCCGGAAGAGTGAGCGGAATCGCCGGAAGAACGAGTGGCTTCGT
>BAXO01000096.1 GCA_001310555.1 Bacillus sp. JCM 19058 | reverse complement strand
CTTGCCCTAATTTGTCTTCCTTTTGTTAATATGCCAGATTTATAGCATTTATATTGACATATTGATATGTATAAAATATTATTATGAGGGAGGTTAGTATATCAATATGAAAGAAATATCAAAAATGTAAGCGCTTTTAGGAGGTGGCGTAATCGAATAATAATGGCATTCTTGGATGAAGAAGAGGAAAATAACAGTCGTACGAGCGACCAACAAGATGAATAATAAGCGCAGCATGATAGCGTAAGTGGCTATGATAGTGGTTTCTTTGGAAAAGATAGTAGGCAAAAGTACATACATCAAAAAAATAGGAGGTCCTACTTCATTGATGAAAAGAGTCATTTCATTTTCGATCGCTTTATTTTTGCTGCTAGGAGGATCTGGATTGGCACAAGGTGAGGGGAAGAGTTTTGAATTGGAGGAACAGCTTGAAAAAGTGGGGATGGCATTTTCTGAAGAGCAAGGGAACCAAGACGTATGGGGGGACCGGGCGGAGCAGGCGCAAGTATCGCTAGCCGATCATTATTGGAATAACGATACGAATATGTTTAATAATGCGTATGAGTGTAACAATTGCAATGAGCAATTTCATTACTGGTGGCAAGCCCATGCAATCGATACACTCATCGATGCGTATGAACGAACCGGTGATGATGAATATATTTCACGAGCAACAGCATTGTATGACAGTATAATACAGCGAAATAACGGAATTACGAACAACTTTTATGACGATATGCTATGGATGGGGTTAGCATTATTCCGCCTTTATGAGCATACGAACAATTCTGAGCATGAACAGGCAGTCTTTACGTTGTGGGAGGATATTAAGAACGGATGGAGCGATGAATTTGGCGGTGGCATCGCATGGAATAAATCGCAGCTAGATTATAAGAATACCCCATCCAACGCTCCTGCTGTAATCCTATCAGCTCGTTTATATGAGCAATATGGGAATCCAGACGACCTAGAGTGGGCAAAAAAAATCTATGAATGGCAGCGTTCGACTCTCGTCGATCCGGAAACAGGGTTTGTCTGGGATGGAATCAACCGTACAGGCGATGGCACGATTGATAAGCATTGGGAATTCACTTACAATCAAGGCGTCTATATCGGAGCCTCTTTGGAGCTGTATCGTATCACGGGCGAAACGGAGTATATCGAGGCAGCTCGCGAGACAGCAGGAGCAGGAATTGAACGGCTAGTGTCTTCTCCTGAAACGAATATTTTAAAGGATGAAGGAGGAGGAGATGGTGGTCTGTTTAAGGGAATTCTTATCCGCTATCTTGGCCAATTAGTAGCAGAGGACCCGGAGAGCGAGGAGTTGGGCAATTTTATCGTCCATAATGCGGAAAGTGCATGGGAGCAAACACAGTCGGAGGCTCAGATTTTATTCGGTTCCTCGTGGGAGAAAACGCCAGTTCTCAATGTTGACCTTAGCAATCAATTGAGTGGGGTTATGTTAATGGAGCAAGCTGCGCTCGCAGAAAAAAAAGCACAGCTGAACCGTCGTTTTCGACGTTGAAGCAGCGATTGAACGATCTCATCGGTTCGAGAGAGGTTAAAGGTCCGCTCTTGCCTCAATTAACAAATAGACTGACACAGGTCGAGCACCACCTAAACGGAAACAGAATGCACCAGGCAATCAAGCACTTACAAAAATTTCAGCAGCCGCTCCAAAACGATGCGCTCAAGGAGCACGTTTCTGAAGCTGCCAAGCAGCAATTATTGAGAGTAAGTGACTCATTGTTGGAAAAATGGTCTTAATCGAATAAAGGCTTTCAAATGTTTCAGGACTCCTACTATTTTTTTTAAGGTAGGAGTTTTTTTTTCGCAAAAAAATTCAAACATCCAGATGGCGAAGGAGATCTCAGTTCGTTCGCAAGTTAGCACTCCAGTCCAAGCAAAGCGCTATTTAATCGCTTGGTTGGCGATTGCATTTGGAGAAGATGAAGGAGGCAGAGGCACTAAATGATTAATAAATTGGTGCTGCTCCATAAAGCTTTGTTAAACGGCCTCCTGAATGTTCTCTGTCCAAATTCAATCGCAATTCTGGTACTTCTAAAAACTGTTGGATCGTTATTGCACATGCCCCCATGACACAGGCGCTCTTTCCAAGGCTAGACAAGGTGATTTCGCGGTATTGACTTACGGATGACTTGAGCTGTGACTTTATCTTCTCGATGGCGTCTGGATAAAGGGTTAGTGCCTCGTTATTAAGAACGACTGTTTCTGGATTATATAAATTAATGACATTATTTAGACCGACGGATAAATACTTAATGAATTGTTCTAATTGCTGCATAGTAGTTGAATCCCGTTCGGCTATCCAGAGCCGAATATCCTCGTAAGTGAGGTTTGGTTGCTTTTTTTTCAGTGCCAAGCGTTGAAGCAGACTTGATTCAGATGCGTAGAGCTCCCAACAGCCCCGGTTCCCGCATTTGCAAGGCTCGCCATCTGGGGAAATAATCATATGCCCCATCTCCCCAGCGTAGCCGTGATAGCCTTGAAGGATCTTGCCGTCAATAATAATTCCAGAACCAATACCAGAAGCCAAATTTATACAAAGTAAATGATTACTTTGGTGGTATTGGTACACTCTTTCGGCAAACGCGGCTAAGTTGGCATTGTTTTCAAGCGATATATTGACATCTAATTTGGCTTCCAAATCAGACTTCAAAGTTTTGTGATGCCACTGGTATTTTGGGACGAAAAATATCGTTTCATCCTTACTCACTGTCCCGTGGATGCCGATCATAACTCCGATTAATCCGTGAAGGCTGACGGAGCAACGCTTTTTAGCCTCTTGGATGAGCTGAGTTAAGCGATTGACGATCTCGTCATATTCAAAAAACGGCAAATGGATCAAATCAGAGTAAACGGGGACACCCGACAAATCGGACAAGGTATATATCATTCGTCCATAGTCGAGGTCAATGCCTAAAACATAGCCGGCTCGGTGATTTAAGGATAGCATAATCGGCCGTCTGCCGACCGTATGATGCTCTTGTTGTGATTCGATAATTAGCTGCTCCTCTAATAAAGCAGCTACCTGAACAGAAATTGTTGCTTTGTTTAATCCGGTAATTTTAGATAAATCGGCCCTCGAAATCATGCCGTGCTCAATAATTTTCCTAATTATCAGGCTTCGATTTAACTTTTTTATATAGGTGCCATCGCCTGTAATCATCGTTCTCCTCCTTGTCCACTCCAAATATAGCTTCTCCAAATTAATTAAATGATTATTTAAATCTAGCTTAATAATAGCAGTCACTGCATTGACGAAAAAATGAAGTCATGATATTCTACCTTCGTCAAACGTGTAAGCGGTTTAGCCATGACTAGTTACATCTTATCATCATATAATAAAAAAGGGAGTAATAAAATGAAAATACTATACTTTGATTGCTTTTCGGGTATTAGCGGCGATATGGTGATCGGGGCGTTGATTCATGCTGGTGCCGATCCAGAACTGTTAGAAGAAGAGTTAAAGAAGCTAAAAATGGAAGAAGAATACGAACTGAAATGGAAAACCGTAATAAAAAACGGGATCACGAGTACAAAATTTGATGTTATAGTAGCTGATGTCTCACACGCACACGCCCATGAACACGCACACGAGCATGAGCATACACACACCCATGAACACGCACACGAGCATGAGCATACACACACCCATGAACACGCTCATGAACATGGGCATACATACGAGCATGAGCACACCCACGAACATGCGCACGGACATATGCACCGCTCCTACCGTGACATTGTCAAGCTAATTGAAGCTGCCGACTTTTCTGAACGAGTAAAAGATGTAGCGTTAAAAATTTTTCAACGAATTGGTCAGGCGGAAGGGCAAATTCATGGTGTGCCATTGGAGAACGTACATTTTCATGAAGTCGGTGCTGTAGACTCGATTATTGATATTGTCGGGACTGCCATTTTAATCGATCAACTTGATATTAAAGTCGTGAAATCATCGCCAGTTGCTGTCGGTTCAGGAAGTATTCACATTGATCACGGTATTTATCCTGTACCAGCTCCTGCGACTTTGGAAATTTTGAAGGGTGTTCCGCTGGCGCAAAGCGATTTAAGGGCAGAACTAGCAACTCCGACTGGGGCAGCAATCGTTTCGGTTCTCGCAGAAGAATATGGAACACTTCCTTCTATGAAGGTAAAATCAATCGGTTACGGTGCTGGTACTAAGAGCTTTAAAAATCATCCGAATGTGCTCCGGGTGATTCTTGGGGAATAAAATTCCTGACACGGTTGATTGACGGAATATTGCTGGAGTGTTACGCTTGGTTTAATAATTTGTCGGCCAAACTAATTCTTCTCCAAAAGGAAATCGTAACCGAAAAACCCACTCTTATTTCCTTTGATGGAAGGGGTTACAAGGTTTTCTAAATAAAGGAGTGAACAGCAGATGAGCATAATTGAAGAATTATTAAAAGATATCCCCTTGCCAAAAATGGCAAAGGTGAAGCAGTATTTTGACGATACAAAAATTGAAAAGCTTGAAGAAATACTGGAAGCGGAGCTACATAAACCGAACATTAAGCGAAGGGTTAAACCAGGTATGGAAATCGCTGTTGCGGTCGGGAGCCGAGGTGTCGATCGGCTCGTCGACATTACCGCGTTGACAGTAAAGTTTTTAAAAAAGCTAGGAGCCGAGCCTTTTATCGTTCCGTGTATGGGAAGTCATGGCGGAGCAACTGCTGAAGGCCAGGTTGCCGTACTTGAGCATCTAGGTGTGACAGAAGAAAGCGTCAAAGCCGAAATTAGGTCGTCGATGGAAGTGAGCACCGTCGGAGAATTGTCGAACGGTTTGCCTGTTTATGTTGACAAACATGCCTCAGAGGCGGACGGAATTGTTGTCATTAATCGCGTTAAGCCTCACACTGCGTTCCGTGGCCCCGTTGAGAGTGGAATCATGAAAATGATTAGTATCGGACTTGGAAAGCAGAAAGGGGCGGAGGCGTGCCACCAGTTAGGCTTTAAATACATGGCAGAAAACGTGCCGGCGATGGCGAATATGATCTTGGAGAAAATGCCTATTTTGTTTGGAGTCGCTACTGTTGAAAACGCTTTTGACAAAGTAGCTAAAATTGAAGTATTGGCTTCCGATGAAATAGAAGAAAAAGAGATTGAGTTGCAGAAGCTCGCCAAGCAATTGTTGCCTAAGCTTTTCTTTGAACAGTTGGATGTCCTTGTTATCGATCAAATCGGAAAAAAATATAAGCGGGGATGGGATGGACCTAACATTACCGGACGCTATCCAACGCCATACGCCCATGGCGGCCCAGAGGTTAATAAAATGGTCGTTCTTGACTTGACACCACAAACTGAGGGAAATGCCAATGGTGTAGGCACGGCTGACTTTACGACGCAGCGGCTCGTTGACAAGATGGATTTAGCGATCACGTATGCGAACGGTTTGACCTCGACGGTTGTTGCACCGACGAAGATCGCAACAACGTTAGCAAATGACAGGCTGGCTATTCAAGCGGCCGTAAAAACGAGTAATATTCTTGATTTTGATCAAGTCAAAGTCGTTCGAATTAAAAACACGCTGGAATTAAGCGAAATTGAAGTATCAGAAGCACTGCTTGAACAGGTGGACCGCCACCGAAGCATGGAACAGATCTCGTCGTTATCTGCTCCGACGTTTGACGGGGACGGCTATTTAATAAAATGAAAAAGGAGAGATAATTTTGGCCAGTTTATTTGATTTAACGGATAAAACGGTAGTTGCCATTGGAGGCAACAGCGTTCTAGGAGCCTCCATCGCAAAAGGGTTAGCAGCAGAAGGTGCAAATGTCGCCATAGTCGGACGCAATATGGAGAAGGCTGAACGAGTCTCGCATGAAATTTTGGAAAGCGGGGGAACGGCGAAGCTTTTTATGCAGATGTTTGCTCTCGTCAGTCGTTAGAGCAGGTTGCAAATGAGATTGAACAATGGTCCGGTGCTGGGATGTATTATTAAATGCTCCTGGAAAAAACAGCGCAACTCCGTTCTTTGAGATCGAAGGTGATGAATGGGATGAGATTCTCGATGTTAACTTGAAGGGGCTCGTCCTCACGTCACAAATTTTTGCCAAAAAAAATGATTGAGCAAAAAAGGAAAGGTAGCATTATTAATATATCTTCCGTTTCTTCGACAACACCGTTGTCAAAAGTATTTACGTATTCCGTTTCAAAAGCAGGAGTCAACAGCATGACCCAATTTTTAGCTAGAGAATTTGCTCCGCACGGTATACGGGTCAATGCAATTATTCCCGGTTTTTTCCCGGCAGAACAAAATCGAAAAATATTAAGTGAAGAGCGAATCGATTCAATTATGAACCATACGCCGATGAATCGATTTGGGGAGCCGGAGGAGCTGCAAGGGGCAGCTATTTGGCTTGCTTCGGATCGGGCATCAAGCTTTGTAACCGGTGCGCTGATTCGGGTAGACGGCGGGTTTGGTAGCATGACGATTTAGAAAGGGGAGCCGACATTGATCAAGGAAAAGCAAGTAAAACTTTTGTCTATTCTCCGCGAGATGGAAAGGGTGGTTGTTGCATTTTCAGGTGGAGTCGACAGTACCTTTTTATTAAAGGCGGCGGTTGATGCATTAGGTGCTGAGCGTGTACTAGCCGTAACTGCCGACTCAGAAACGTATCCATCAAGCGAGCTAATGGAGGCGAAAAAGCTGGCGAAACTGATCGGCGTCTCTCACCATGTGATTGAAACGTCAGAATTAGCATTCCGGGTTATACCGAGAATGACAGAAATCGCTGCTACTTTTGCAAAAACAGCCTATTTGAGCAGCTTATACCGATTATGGAGGCTAACGGTTTTCAGCATGTGATTTATGGAGTGATTGCTGACGATTTAAACGAATACCGCCCGGGAATGCAAGCAGCGAAGGAGCAAGGAGTACGAGGCCCTTTGCAAGAAGCGAACCTGTTTAAGGAAGAAATAAGGGAGCTATCGCGGCAGCAGAACTTGCCGACCTGGGATAAGCCATCGTTCGCCTGCCTCTCCTCGCGAATTGCCTACGGCGAGGAAATAACGAAGGAAAAGCTGACGAAGGTAGAAAAGGCGGAGGCATACTTAAAGTCACTCAATATTCGGCAAGTACGAGTGCGAACCCATCAGGAGGTTGCTCGCATCGAAGTCGAGCCTGACGATATGCGGGTCGTTTTAGCGCATCACCATTCGATTGCCAAAAGGCTTCAGGATTTTGGATACCAGTATATCACCCTTGATTTAGTCGGCTATAAAAGCGGCAGTATGAATCAGGTACTTTCGTAGATACGGGAAGGTAGGACCTTTCTTTCAAAGGAATAGGACGATAGTTTAGAAAGGAACATGCATATGGGAAAAGAACTGGTGATAGGGCTTGATCTCGGGACGACAAGTGTGAAGGCCGTTATGTTCAATCGTAATGGAAAATTAATCGCTGAAGCAGAGGAAATGATCCGCTCTTACTATCCGCAGCCAGAGTGGGTCGAACAGAATCCACGGGAGATTGAGAAGTCCGCAGTTGCGACGATTAGAGATGTTGTTCAAAAGTCAGGTGCAAATAAAAACGAAATACTAGCGATTGGCATTTCCTGTGCCATGCATTCTCTTATATGCGTCGATGAGCAATTTGAACCGTTATCGCAAATGCTGATCTGGGCGGATGGACGGGCTAGTCAGCAGGCAGACCACATGCTACAAACGACGGGGAGAGACATTTATTTAAAAACCGGAACACCGATTCATCCGATGTCCCCTTTCCTGAAGCTTGTTTGGATGAAGGAAACCCATTATGAGCCTTACCTCCAAGCGGACTATTTTATGTCGATGAAGGAGTATTTGCTGCTTAAGTGGTTTGGTACGAGGGTCATTGATTATTCAATGGCCTCTGCGTCTGGGCTCATGAACTTAACTACGCTGGATTGGGATACAGAAGCACTAGAAATGGTAGGCGTTGAAAGGAAACAGTTGTCAGCTATCGTTCCTCCCACGGAAGCTTTGACAGGGTTGAAGCACCAACTAGCAGAGGAAATGGGGCTTCACTCTGAGATTCCTGTCGTTATCGGTGCGGCTGACGGTCAATTGGCTAACCTTGGAAGCGGGGCGATAAATCCGGGTGAAGTTGCTATTTCGGTCGGCACGAGCGGCGCAATTAGACAATTTATTCAAGGCGCCAGAATTAGTGAGAAGCAGGATACGTTCAGCTATGCCTTTACTAAAAACACTTCGATTATCGGGGGACCTACGAATAATGGCGGAATTGCGTTACAATGGTTGAAGGATTTGCTGAATTTCGAAGGGAGCCATGAAGAACTAATTTCATCGGCAGCACGAGTCGAACCAGGAGCAGATGGTATTATTTTCCTCCCTTACGTGAATGGTGAGAGAGCGCCTTTATGGAACAGGCGGGCGAAGGGCAATTTTTATGGTCTTAGCTCGGTCATCAGCAAAAGCATCTGGTTCGGGCGGTTCTCGAAGGAATTACGTTTAATTTGTTCCAAATTGGTAAGTCGTTAGAAAAGCTCGCCGGAGAGCCGCAAACAATTTATGTGAATGGCGGCTTGGCGCGTTCTCCTGTCTGGGTCCAAGTTCTTGCCGATGTGTTTGGGAAAGAGGTTCGCCTTTCGGAAAGTCATCATAGCGCGGCCTGGGGAGCAGCGTGGACCGCATTAGTCGGGGCAGGCAAGGCGGAATCGTTTGCGGAAATTAAAAGAAATATCGCCGTCGGAGCAGTTATTGCGCCTAATCGTCAAGTGCATGAAACGTATGCAAAAATTTATGAGAAATATGAAAGGCTGGCCAACGATTTATCAGTTTACTTTGATTAGGTGAGGGAATATGATGGAGGATATTTTGGAGCAAGTCCAAAAGGGTTATTGAGTGTGTCTGAAGCAAAAGAACGGTTAGCGAGCTATGAAAATTTAGGGTTTGCGAAAGTCGACCATCACCGCAAGAAGAGGCAAGGCTTCCCAGAAATTATTTATGGTGAAGGGAAAACGGCTGAACAAATAAGTGCGATTATTACAGCGATCATAGCAAAAGCAGAGGATGTTATGGTTACTAGAATTACGGCGGATAAGGCGAAGGATGTGCGACATCAACATCCCCAGTGCAGCTATAATGAAACAGCGCAAATTCTTTATTGGAGGCAGGCGGAAAAGAAGCAGCCTGATTCGAAGCATTATATTGCAGTCATCTGTGCTGGCACGTCTGATTTACGCATTGCAGAAGAAGCCGCTGTCACAGCCGAAGTATTAGGCGCCGAGGTTCGCCGTATTTATGATGTCGGAGTTGCAGGAATACACCGCCTGTTTGACCATTTAGAAGAGATTCAGCAGGCGACCGTCTCAATTGTTGTTGCTGGTATGGAAGGAGCGCTCCCAAGTGTTGTTGGTGGGCTCGTTTCACATCCTGTCATTGCTGTCCCGACAAGTATCGGTTACGGTGCGAGTTTTAACGGTTTATCCGCATTATTAACGATGTTAAACTCGTGTGCTTCAGGCATTAGTGTTGTCAATATTGATAACGGCTTCGGCGGCGCTATAGTGCTGTCTTAATTGAGCGATTAGCTAAAGCGAACATGACCCGGGAGGAGGAGTTATAAAATGGGTTCTCACCCCCCTAATTATGAGCATACGGATGACCAAATGCTTAAAATAGAAGTGAATCTTGATGATATTTCAGGAGAATGGCTTGGTTATGTGATCGATTTGCTTCTTGAATCAGGTGCAAACGATGCTTTCTATACACCGATTTATATGAAAAAAAATCGCCCGGGTATTTTGCTTCAGCTCCTTTGTTCTCGTGACAATTTGGCACAAATGAAAAAAAATATTGTTCCAAGAAACAACTACGTTAGGTATTCGTTATTACCCGTTAACGGTTTATCGCGCGGAACGCTATTTTAGAACTGTCCAAACGAGGTGGGGAGAAGTTACTGTAAAAGAGGGAATTTGCGATGGAGAGGTTATTCAAAGGTCTCCGGAATACGAAGACTGTAAACGAATTGCCCGTCACCATCGTCTTCCCTTGAAAAAGGTCTATGAAGAAGTGTGGAAGGTTCTGGGCAGTGAAGCGACTTGATAAATGAAAAGCTCGGTTCAGGCGAAGTGAGGGAAAGGTAAAAATACCCAAATATCCCATCTATTAAGTGGAGAAAAATACCCAAAATTGGCTTGATATTAAAAACGCTTACATTTATAATAAGTTTTGCTTAGTTTATTTGTTTGCCAGACAAACAAATAAAGTTTGCTAGAAAATAATGGATAGATTTTAGGAGGAATACGGATGAGAAGAAAAGCACTGGCATCATTTTCAGGATTGTTTTTAATGCTAGTCCTAGCAGCATGTGGAGGCACCAACGATTCTCCGGATACAGATGGTTCGGAAGGGGGAAGTTCTGACGCGGACACTGTTACGTTAAGATTGGCGGAAAACCAGCCTGAGGACTATCCAACAACTATTGGCGCAAAAGAATTTGCTCGTTTAGTAGAAGAGAAAACGGATGGTCGTTATAAAATAGAAGTTTATGCAGGTGGACAACTTGGCGATGAGAGAAGCGTCATTGAACAAGTGCAGCTAGGAACCATCGATTTAACGCGAGTGAACGGAATCCCGCTTACTGAGTTCTCTGATGAAATCGGCGTTTTGTCGATGCCGTATTTGTTTGAGAGTGATGAGCAAAAATGGGAAGTTTTGAACGGTGACATTGGAGAAGAGCTTTTAGCGACGTTTGAGGATTCGAATATGTTCGGTCTCGCTTATTATGATTCGGGTGAGAGGAGCTTTTACAATAGCAAGCATCCAATAAAGGAACCCGGTGACTTAAATGGTCTGCAAATTCGGGTTCAACAATCAGAAATGGCGATCGATATTGTCGAAGCTTTAGGTGCTTCCGCTACACCGATGGAATATGGAGAAGTCTATTCGGCCTTGCAAACAGGGATGATTGACGGAGGCGAGAATAATTTTCCGAGCTATTACACGTCGAATCATTATCAAGTAGCTGAATATTTTACCATGGATGGCTATCAAGGTTCACCAGAAATATTGCTGAGCTCGACAAAGCTTTGGAACGATTTAAGTGAGGATGACAAGAAGGCATTCAAGGAAGCTGCATTAGAATCTGTACCTGTCCAGCGTGAAGCTTGGGCTGAGCTCGTCGAAGAAGCAAAGGAGGAAGTCGAAGCAGCTGGAAGCGAGCTTGTTGAAATCGATGATATTACTCCTTGGAGAGAGGCGGTTCAACCCGTATACGATAAATATGGAGAGCAGTACCAGGAGTGGATCGAAAGAATTAGCCAATAGGAAATTAATTAAGCTAGGAGAAAGCGGCGTCATCTTGATACCGCTTTCCTCCTTGATATAGGGGGAGCTATTTTTATGAAAGCCATAAAACAAATTATGAATGGTCTTGCTCGCCTGCATCTAGTCATTGCGTTGAGCATGCTTACAGTGATGGTGATCGTCATTATTTATCAGGTTTTTTCGCGTCAAATCCTTAGCAGCACCCCTTCCTGGACTGAGGAGCTGTCGAGAATTTTATTTATTTGGGTAGGCTTTCTTGGAATCGCTTACGGCTTTAAAGAAAAGCTGCATATTGGGGTTGGGCTGCTCGTTGGGATGTTTCCTGAAGCGATTCAAGATTTATTTGATTATATCGCGAAAGTATTAATTATTATGCTGGGAGTCGTGATGGTTTATTATGGCTGGGAATTTACAGTTCTAATGTCTAATTCTACATTGCCAGGAACGAAGCTTCCTTCGAGCGTCTTATATGCATCCATTCCTGTATCGGGATTTTTCATATTCATATACGCAATCGAGCTATTGTTTAAAAAAAGGCTTGCATCAAACTACGATGATGTTACTGAGGAGTGAGGAGATATGGCGGTTTTACTGTTAATTGGCAGTTTTATACTGCAGCTACTTTTTAGAGTTCCGATTGCACTTTCTTTAGTCATATCATCATTTATTACAGGGCTCTATTTGGGCGTTGATTTATCAGCTCTCGTACAACAAATGGTCGGAGGATTAAACTCGTTTTCATTATTGGCCATTCCCTTTTTTGTTCTAGCTGGGGAAATTATGAATGAAGGGGGATTTCCCGGAGGTTAATCAACCTTTCAAATGTCCTCATTGGTAAAATTAGAGGCGGTCTCGCTTTAGTCAATGTATTGGCGAGCACATTTTTTTGGCGGTATTTCAGGCTCAGCTGTTGCCGATACGTCATCCGTTGGGTCTGTATTGATACCAATGATGAAAAAAAGAGGCTATGACACGGACTATTCTGTCAGTGTTACTATTTCAAGTGCGGCTCAAGGAGTCATGATTCCGCCGAGTCACAATATGATTATTTACTCAATGGCCGCCGGGGGTGTATCGGTGGCTGGCCTGTTCATGGGCGGCATTGTCCCAGGACTATTGCTCGGCCTCGTTTTAATGATTCTTGTTTATGTCATGGCAGTGAAAAAAAATCATCCTAAAGGGGAGCCTGTTAAAAAAAAGAACAAATCCCTAAAATAATAGGAGAAGGATTGTTA
Source organism: Bacillus sp. JCM 19058 (assembly GCA_001310555.1). The sequence goes on along the minus strand of BAXO01000096.1, from coordinate 7,002 downwards.
GGCTTACTGACAGCAGTAATTATTCTTGGTGGGATTGTCAGTGGTTTTTTCACCGCGACGGAGTCTGCCGCTATTGGAACGCTATATGCGTTTATTATTACGTTTTTTTGTGTATCGCGACATTCCGATATCAAGGTTCGGCGTTATTTTGCAAAGAACGTTTAAGACTTTATCGATGGTTTTATTTTTAATTGCTGCTTCATCGGCATTTGGTTGGTTGTTAGCACTATTAAAAGTTCCTAGTATGGTAACAGATGCATTGCTCACGATATCTCCAAATGACGTGATTACGTTGCTGTTGATTCTTGCCATCTTATTAGTATTGGGAATGATTATGGATATGGCGCCGCTAATTCTGATTACGACACCGATATTATTGCCTGTAGCTTCGAGCATAGGAATGGACCCCATACATTTCGGAGTTGTATTGATTTTATGCTTGGCGATCGGGCTCGTAACGCCTCCAGTTGGAACGGTCCTTTTTGTCGGATCAGCGATTGGTAAGGTTTCGATCGAAAAGGTTTCAAAGGCGATGTTGCCTTTTTATGCAGCGATGATTTTGCTTTTAGTCATTGTTGCCTTTTTCCCAAACCTAGTCTTATTTTTACCTAATCTTTTAGTTAATTAATAATTTGGACTCTCGCTCTGACTGGGTGAGGGTCTTTTAAATCTGATTTCCGTTTCTCATCATAAAGTATAACGATCTTATTTTCTCAAATTCCTTTTCAATCGCTGCTTGACGGGCTAATCCTTCTATTTCTTTGCGAGTCCGTACCCGTTTTCTGAGCGTCAATGTGAGGCCGAAAAAAATGCAAGGTCACGCTGATCACTCCCTTCAATTTATATCTAAATTCAGTTTATTGGTATGAATAAGAATCGCCGTCGGCTTTTTAATCGACTTTCGTTACAACTTTAGTTGTAGACAGAGTTCAACCTTTTTGAGCATTGGTGAATTTAAACAGCTTTTCCACTGCATTTGTCTGAGCCGGACGTCTTATACTATGGGGAAAGGAGAGAAAGGGGAAAGTCAAATGCCGCTTATTACAACATTCGCTGATAAAAAAAAGGCAAAAGCAGTGGAATTACGAAAAGGCTATTTTGCAGCAGCTTTCTCTTATCGAGATGAAGGAGAAAATTGAAGAGCATTTTAAACCAATCGTTCCTTTCCAGTTTCTGTCCCATCCTTTTTTTGCTCGACCCGTGTATGGACTTGGCTATTGATGCTTATTTACTCGGTGCCGATTTAGGGAGGCTTGGCTTCCTAGGTGAATCGGATGAGAAAGTGAAGAGGCGTTGTGAGGCTGATTTGACCGAATTAAGCCATTCGTTATATAACCTTTTACAGATGTGGGGCAATGAGGCTGTCAGCTTTTCGGAAGCGCTGAACCTATCCGCCGATTCATTTGTGAACGAGTGGTGGTTAGCTGGCTTCAATGAAGGGAAGAAAAGGTATCTCCTTAAGCTGCAATAAAATAGAAAAAAAATTACTTCATATTTTCATCCTTGTCCCAATATAAATAATATGGAAGTGGACAGGGGGGAGATGTATGCGGGGCTGGGGAAAGGGGTTACTGTTTGCGGTAGGAATTATCGGATTATTGTTTTTGATTCAATTTCAATTTGTCAGTGACGAGTCACTATCAGGACAGCTGCCTTTGTCTGGTAAGGTCATCGTCCTTGATCCAGGGCATGGCGGAGTAGATGGAGGAGCTGTCTCAAAAGCCGGAGTCCTAGAGAAGGATATTACTTTGGCGATTAGTTTGGAGTTGCGCGATTACTTGCAGGAAGCAGGTGCGTTAGTGTTAATGACGCGAGAAGAGGATCGGGATTTGGCTAATGAAGGTACGAAGCGGATTCGTCATAGAAAGACTGAGGATTTGAAGCGCCGTGCTGAGATTATTAATGGCTCAGGAAGTGATTTGTTTGTGAGTATTCATTTGAATGCGATTGGTTCGTCGCGTTGGAGCGGGGCGCAAGTATTTTACCAGCGAGCGATCCCGGAGAACAAAAGGCTTGCTAAGTTCGTTCAAGACGAAATTTCCCGTAATTTGGAAAATACAAGTCGTTTGGCGAAGGCGATCCATCATGTCTATATTTTAAAGGAGGCCGACATACCTGGAGTATTAGTGGAAGCGGGCTTTTTATCTCATCCGGGGGAAGCCGAAATGCTCAATACAAAAGAATACCAGCAGCAAATGGCAGCTTCTATATATCAAGGGATTCTGCGCTTTCATACCGATGAAGAGGAACTGAAAACTGAATACGAATAGGCAATCAGCTTCGCGACACCTGCTCTGTATGCTATACTAATAATATATATTGGACAAGGGCGGTGGCATGTTTGCTTAATGAAGCTGCAGTTAGGGATGCGTTAAAGCGCGTGAAAGATCGCGATCTAAATAGAAGCCTTGCCGAAACAGGCGGAATCCGCGAAATTAAAATAAAGAAAGATCATGTAAGCGTAAAAATTGCTCTAGCGAAAACGGGGACGGCTGCACAAATGGAGCTGCAGCAAGAAATTGTCCATGTTGTCAAAGGGGCGGGAGCCGAATCAGTCGGCCTTCGATTTGAACAATTATCTGAGGAAGAGCTCAAACAGCTTGGGGGACTTGATGCCTCGCAATACGAGGGTCCGGCTTTACTAGATCCGGACAGCAAGACATCCTTTATTTTAGTAACAAGTGGAAAAGGCGGGGTCGGAAAATCTACCGTTTCCGTTAATTTAGCTACAACTTTAAGCCGGCTCGGTAAACGAGTCGGAATTATTGATGCGGATATTTATGGATTCAGCGTTCCGGATATGATGGGGATCGAACATCGGCCAAAGGTGATTGCAGATCGCATCTACCCTGTGGAACGTTACGGTGTAAAAGTAATCTCTATGGGATTTTTTGTTGAGGATAACGCCCCGGTCATTTGGCGGGGTCCAATGCTAGAAGATGCTTAATCAATTTTTCCAACAGGTCGAATGGGGAGAGCTGGACTACCTTATTCTCGACTTGCCGCCGGGAACAGGCGATGTCGCGCTCGATTTACACAAGATGCTCCCGCAATCGAAAGAAATCCTTGTGACAACTCCGCACGCGACAGCTGCTTTTGTGGCAGCGAGGGCTGGTGCAATGGCGATTAAAACGAATCACCAAATTCTCGGAGTAATCGAAAATATGGCTTATTTTGAAAGCCAGTCGACTGGGGAAAAAGAATATGTCTTTGGCCAAGGCGGCGGCGAACGGCTCGCCCGTGAACTAAAATCAGAGCTTCTCGGTCAAATTCCTTTAGGGCAGCCGGAAATCGATGAAGACGACTTTGCCCCATCGATTTACGATGCAAGCCATCCGATCGGAAAAATCTATACTGACGTAGCCGAAAAGGTTATCACCAAAAACGAACGTTAAACATTATAGAAACAAAACCTTATAGGGAGTTCTCTGTAAGGTATTTGTTTTGGGTAAGTATATACTGGTCTGAAGGGGAAAGAATCAAAAATCCTCTTCATTGCATAAACGGATTTTTTTCTATGATTGCTTTTTTCAAACCTTTGAGAAAAAGCGAGGGCCGAGTAACAAAGGAGAACTTGTGAAAAGGGAAAGAATTGTAATCCAAAACGCTACTCTTGACTTTTCTAGGTTGTCTGGACGAATTTGCTTTGCTTACTTCCCTCCACTTTGTTGACCGCCGCTTTCCTGTGAGTTCTCCGTTCCTCCTCCTTCCTGATTTCCTCCGCTTTCTTGTTCAGCTTGTTTTTTTAGCAACTTCGGTAAGAATTTCGTTTAATTTTGCTGTAAAAAGAGGACTCTCTAATGACTCTGTGATAACGGTCTTTATTTGTTCCCTATATTCTTTTGACTTCATTAATTCGAGCAGGTTTTTTTTCCATCTCAGGATCTTTAAGGAGCTCGAGCATCATAGTTTGGTATTCCGGGTCCTTCATTAGGGCTTTAATTATTTTTTTTCGTTTTCTGATTGCATACTTTCGGCAAAGGTTTTAGCGAATTCTGGATCTTTCATCGTTTCTTGCCAAAATGCCTTCCCTTGCTCGGAAGTTAACGTTTCTTGGACGGCTTCTTTGACAAAAATATGATCCATAACGAGTTCCTTGCGCATCTCTTCGTCTGCCATAATATCCCGGATTGCCGTTTTACCATCATCTGTTTGAAGCATATCAACCATCATTTTTTTTGGTTGTCTCATAATCAGTCTTCCCCTGATTTTCAGCTGCAGCGCAGCTGGTCATCAAAAATAAAGATAAGGAAAGAACAAGCAGAATTTGAATGGGTTTCATTCTTGCTGCCCCTTTCACACGTTTTGTCATTAATTTGAGACATTTTTCGAGAAAATATGCATACGGTTCGGTTGGGATCTGGATTTTATGGTTAGAACTTTGATACAATTATTTTTGTATGATCGAGCTTAGTTCAAATGCAGAGTGGGAAACGTTTTCCTGCTCTAACTGAAAGATGGAGGAAATTTTGTGAATAGCCGTAAAGTGGTATATTTATTTTTTTACAACCTTATTGATCGGTAGTATAAGTGGGACAATTATTGGTTTTATATTGGATTACTCGATTTATCTCGAGGGAGGGTTTTGGAATTTAATCGTTGGCATAACTTGGTTGCTGGGAATCAGTGCTGCGTTTAGTTTGATTAGCCAAATGGGCTTTTTTGCTTATTTAACGGTCCATCGATTTGGCCTCGGTTTATTCAAGTCACACCGGCTGTGGAGTTGGGTACAAATCGCTATCATCCTGTTTGTTGTATTTGATTTAATATATTTTCGCTACATAGCCTTTGCGACAGAAGAGCAATCGATTTTTAACTTTATGATCATGCCGCTTCTGCTGGTTGCCTACGGCTTGTTGATCGCCTTCTTAAAAGCGAAGGATACGAAGCGAGAGGCCTTCATCCCTGCCTTATTTTTCATCGTAGTTGTCACAACAATTGAATGGGTTCCTGCATTGACAGTAAATGATCCGAAGTGCTCTGGCTTTACTTTGCTCCATTAATTGCAGCAAATACATGGCAGCTGCTCATTCTTCATCGTTTAACTAATCAACCCGAACCAAATAAGAAAAGCCGAGCGTAAAACTTGCTCGGTTTTTTTTATAGGCAAAATGGAATGCAAGCTTCCGACTGGTACCGGTCGCTATTCAATAGTTCGTTAAAGGTTCGATTGGTCTGTTTAACGCAAGCTTCTGCCTTTATTCAATATAATAAGGTCTTCCTCCTTGCGAAAAATGGTGATAGAAGCCTGGTTGACTTAAAAAAAGCAGTTCTTGTATCGAGATAGAATGCAGAAAAACAAATCGTTTGCGCCTCCATGTATAATGAACCATTTCATTCTAAAGTAAATGGGGCTCACATTTACCTCATGTCTTATTTAATCTCCTCATTCTTGGTTTCTGTTTGTGCGATTAATTCCTCAACGGATTTGAATTGATAGCCGTCACTCCTTAGTTCATCAATAATGATAGGCAATGCTTTATCGGTCTGTTTAACTGAATCTGAAGCATGGAACAATAGAATATCTCCTGGCGAGACTTCTTCTAGTACATTTTTTTACGATCGTTTCAACGCCGGGATTTTTATAGTCGTAGGAATTAACGCTCCAGTGAATAATACTAAATCCTTGAGCCTCAGCTATTGATAGCACACGTTTGTCGAAGACGCCATTAGGCGGGCGCAAAAGCGTCGGTTTTGTTTCTGTAAGATCTGTTAAGATTTGCTTGCTGCGCTGCAAGTCTTTTTTGATTTTATCGTCTTCCCATTCGGTATAGGTTTTATATTGGTAGCCATGACTGCCGATTGAGTAACCACTCTCGTTAATCTTTTTAACTAAATCGGGGTACCTTTCTGCCCAGAGCGCTGAAACGAAAAAAAGTCGCTTTGTCGATTTGATTCTGTTCAAGGATGTCAAGAATAGGTTCTACATTTTGCTCTCCCCAACTTATATTAAAGGTTAAGGCGACATGTTTTTTTATCAACGTCGGCTCTGTAAAAGGCTTGAGGACCGTCGGGTGTTGAAAAGACCATTTGGGAACGGCTTGCATACAGAAAGCCTGCTGCCATAAAAGCGGCAATGACAATAATCGATAATTGCTTAATCCTTTTTGCGTGAATAACCCAGAAAAATTTCAAATCCTTCACCCTTTTTTAAAGTACGTTTTCGGTGCATCATCATTGGCAACGTACTTATGCCGTGGCTTTTACTAATGATTATGCGAAAGAGGACAAGATATGAATAAAAAAAAGGGGAAAAGGAAAAGAATTTAAAAGGAAGTTATTGTAAATGAGTCGATGAGGTTGAGGTGTTGATATGTTAGGGTTGGTTTTGAACAAAAAAAAGAAGTGCAAGAAGTGGAGTACATGCTTAAAAGAGAAATGGAAGAGCTGTTATTGGATTTGTCTGATCCCCGTATTGAAAATGTTGTCAAACGTGCAATGGAAGAAAAGTATCAACTGATTTTCGGAATTTATAAACGTTTTGTCCCGCGCGAGGAACTTCACAAGTACATGCTACCTCGTGATTCTAAAAAAATATCAATAATATTGCAGATTTGTTATCGGGCTTTGAGAGCTTTAATCAAAGATGAGGTTGGATTTGGAGGGCGAGTGAGGTTGCGCTAGTTCCTAGTATTTTTCAGCTTATTGAGTTCAGCCTATTTTGGCTTTGCTAAGTGTGCTCATATGTGTAAAGCTGGGTGATTCAATGAAGCGATCAATTCGAACTATTCCGAGCTGTTCGTTTACCTTTGGACATCTAGGCGATCTTGAAGAGGTTTTCATGATTGACAGTGCCTTCCTCAATGTCCCTTAAGGTTAAAGACCAAAGTCAAAACTGTGCTTTTAAAGTTGGATACCTTAAATGCGCTACTATGTTTGAAATTTTGTTGACATTACTTAAGGGACGTGCTAAATTAATAGTTACCGCGTACGGCGGCGACAAAGTGCTGGTCAATATTTTAAAAAAAATATTGATTTGTGTTAAATGATGTGATATTATAT
>BAXO01000095.1 GCA_001310555.1 Bacillus sp. JCM 19058 | reverse complement strand
CCGGTAGAGGTAGTGGATTCGCCGGGAGAGCTGAAAGATTCGCCGGAAGAGTGCGAAATCGCCGGGAGAGTATGCCGATCCGACGGGAGAGGCAGAAGATTCGCCGGGAGAGACGCAAGATTCGACGGGAGAGCTGTAAGATTCAACGGGAGAGTGCGGAATCGCAGTAGCGGCAGTGGATTCGCCGGGAGAGCAGAAAGATTCGACGAAAGAGTGCAAAATCGCGGGAAGAGGCACGGGAAGAGGCGGAAGTGAGAGCAGCTTCGGGATGTATATATACAATAAAAATATAACTTTTGTCGCGTTTTTGAAAAATTTTGTTGCTATCGGTTACGGGATCAATTAAAATGAAAATCAGTTGAAACGTTTCAATTTGGAGAAAAGAGACGTTTTATTTATTTAAACTGTAATTGAAACGTTTCAATGGCTATAATTGGAATTTTAAGCAATAAATTAAGGAGGCTGTTAGTTGGCGACATTAAAAGATGTAGCTAAACGGGCAAAGGTTAGTGTAACGACTGCTTCTTACGCTATTAATGATAGTCCGCAAATAACGAAGGAAACGAAGCAAAAGGTTTTGGACGCGGCAAAAGAGATAGGCTACCGTCCTAATGGGATGGCGAAAAACTTAAAGCAAAATAGAACAAATATTATTGGTGTTTTTATTAGTGGTTTCACTGGGCCTTTTTTCAATGAAATGTTGGAAGGAGTCCATGAAGTAGTCATGAGAGAGGGCTATGAGCTTGTGGTTTGTGCTTCTGTTGATAAGCATAGATTATTAATCGAACAGTATGTTGATGGAGCTATTATTTTTAATTTTCATATGAAGGATGAACTGTTGGAACGAGTTGCTTCAGAGAAAATGCCTCTAGTTGTGATGGATCGTGAAATAGATCATCCATATATTCACAATTTGGTTTTGCCAAATCGAGAAGGTATTGAAGAAGCGCTTGTGCATTTAGTCGATAAAGGTCATCGGCACATTGGCTTTATGGCGGGATCTGAGAAATCTTACGATGGTGAAATGCGCTTAAGTGCGTATCAACGATTTATGGAAGGGCACGGTCTGGGTGTCGAGAGCAAAAATATTATACGCGCTGATTTTACTGAATTGAGCGGTTATCTAACGATGAAAGATTATTTGGACAGGTTGGAAAAACCTCTTACTGCTTTTGTTTGTGCGAATGACGAAATGGCCATCGGAGCAATTAAAGCGATAAACGAACATGGAATAAATGTCCCTACGGATATCGCTGTTGTAGGTTTTGATGACATTGAGATTTCGCAGTTTATTACCCCGGCTTTGACAACAGTTCGAGTACAGAAAAAGCATTGGGGAATTCAAGCTGCTGAAACCTTATTCAAGATGGTCGATAAGCAATTTGACGTTGTTAGTGAAGTTCCAGCCTTGCAATTAATTAAACGTTCATCAGGTTGAATCATATTCTGGTTTGTATTTGTATGCAAACCTTTAATGACACGAATGAAAGCGATATCATATTTTGCTTATTACGAAAAATGAGCGATTCTGATTTTGTAATTCGGCGGGAATGTGCCCTAAGTACTTAGATTTATTGTGGTCGCCCTTTATTCTTGAGTCTTTTTTTATCAGAGATACCAGGTAAACACGCAAAAAAATAAATTTCCTTATTAGAAAGGAGCTTTAAAAAATGAAAAAGTTCTTTAACGTATATGTCGGTATCGTATTTATCATTATTCTTTCAGCTTGCAATAACAACACAGGGGAGGAAACGCTGGAGGCGGGGGCGAGGAAAATGTGACAATTTCCTTTGCCAGTTGGGCCGTGTACGCCGAAGATGAGGAAAACCTGGACACGTTAATGATTGACGCTTTTATGGAGGAGTACCCGCATATAACCGTGGAAATTGATCGTACGATCGATCCGTCAGATTGGAACGGCTCCCTTTCGTCTGCGGCTAGCGGAGGGACTATACCAGATGTATTTTTGCTTTCTCAGGTTCCGATTGGGCTCGCTAATGACTGGTTATTGAACTTAAACGATTTGACTGGAAACGATGAGGACTTTGCCCATGTTCCTGATTTAGTTCATGAAGCAGTGACCTATAATGAGACGATTTATGCGCTCCCTTCTGCGCAACATTTTCTCGGATATTTTGTCAATAAAGATATATTCAATCAGGCAAACTTGGACATTCCGGAATATGGATATTCGCTCGAACAATTTGGTGATGCGGTTCGTCAGACAACTGATTTGAATTCCGGGATTGCCGGGCTCAATCATCCGTTCTCCATAATCGACTGGTATCCAACAGTTGAAGACGAATCGGTTGGTTGGTTTACCTTCAATGAGAGTGACGGAAGTTATCGGTTAAACAGTAACGAATTCATTAACGGGATCAATCTTGCTAGCAACCTATTAACGAATGGCTATGCCTATGAGGCGCTTGATGAAGAGCAACAAGCGAACTTTAACGGAGATAATCCGGAAGAGGTTTGGATGCAGGGCGGAATCTCCTTGAAATGGGACGGTACCTGGGGTGTGAACCATATGAGTGAGTCATTGGATTTTGAGTGGGATTTTATTGGAATTCCGGGTGGGAGAACTGTTGTTGTTAATGATTATATGGGCCTTGCAAGCTCAACTGAGCATCCCGAGGAAGCCTATTTGTTTGCGAAATGGATGTCGTTTGGAAAGGAAGGCTTTTTAAAGCGGATTGAAATAGCTGAAGCTGAAAATCGTCTCATTAACTCGCTGCCAGTAACAACAGATCAAGAAGTGTTAGACGCTTTTTATGAAACGATGGATGTCCCTGGTGTACAAAAAGCTTATGAGCAACTGGATCAAGCTATTATAGAGCCTGTAAAAACGGTTCCGGGCTTTGCCGAATCGAGGTGGAATGCACCGACCGGTGTTTCAATCGGTGATATCCCTAATGCGACGATCAGCGAGCTTCTTGACGCAAGCATTAGAGGAGACATTAAAGTTGAGGATTATGCTGCCCAACTGAATGATTTAGCCAATCAGAAATATGAGGAAAGTAAGGACGCGCTCGAGCTAGATTAACTACTTAAGGCAAAGGATTAGCAAAAGTCAGATGAATAGAAGAATAAGCTGACTGGCCGAGAAAAAGGTAGCGCAACAGTAACGAGGGCTAGACGTGCAGAAGAATACGCTACAGAAATCGGACTAGTCGGGAGAAGGAAGTTCCAAAAGTAATGAGGGCAAATGTGCAGAACAATTGCATGAATAACAGGAAGTCGTCATACATCGCTTCTTTCGAGGGGGTGCTAAAAATAAAAAAAAGAAAACAGTATTTACGGGAATTTTGCTTCTGCTTTTATTCAGCCGCGAACCATTCATGCAGAGGATGGCGAGATTGGCTCCATAATGGATGAGCCGATCGAGGCTGGTTACTACGAGGTTTTGAAGCAATGGGAGGAGGAAGGGCATAAACGCCCGACCTCTTTTACTGAGAAAAAGAGTGCGGACGATTTTATTACTAGTGATGACAGGCAGTTTGTAGCACAAACAGAGAGCCGGGGGTACGATATGTCCGTGTACCACTGGAAAGAACAGCATTCGGTTACCGTTGAGATCGATATCGAACAGAGCGGCTTATACGAAATCGGTTTTGAATATTATCCATTGAGCGATGGAATTGTCCCGATAGAAGGGGCGCTGCAAATCGATGGGGAATATCCTTTTTCAGAAAGTAGACGAATTGAATTTTCTACCTATTGGCAGCATGCGAGCGACTCCTTTGAAACGGATCGGTATGGAAACGAAATCATTCCTGAGCAAATTCAATCTCAGGAATGGCAGTATACGAAAGCGGTAGATTCCAACCAAATGAATGCTCGTCCTTTGCAATATTATTTTAGTGAAGGAACACATGAGATAACGCTAATCAATTTGAGGGAGGAGCTATTGCTTGGCAGCATTGAAGTCACGAGTGTGACTGAACGTCTAACTTACGACGAATATAGGAGCCAACTGCCTGAAGGAGAGCTTGTGCAGGATTTGCTGACAGTGGAAGCTGAGCACCCCTATGAAAAAAACAGCTCTTACATACGTCCAATTGCTACTCAGGATCCTTCCGTCTACCCTTACGACACGAGCAACCAACTGCTCAATACGTTTGGCGGAGAATCGTGGACGGATAGTGGGCATAGTGTCAGCTGGAAGGTAGACGTTGAAAAAAGTGGGTATTATCAACTGACGTTTAAGGCGATGCAAAATAAAGAAAGCCATTCTCCGGTTTTTCGTCAGCTGTCCATTAATGGGCAGGTGCCGTTTTTAGAAGTGGAAAGCTATCCGTTCCTTTATGACGAAAAATGGGTGAATGAAACGCTAGGTAATAACGAAAATGAACCATACCTCTTTTATTTACAGAAGGGGGAAAATATCATCACGCTCACGGCAGATGCATCTCCGTATCAGCCTTCTTTGTACGAAATGAATCAGATGATGAGAAGGATTGAAGAAATGGCGCTTTCAATCAAGCAGCTGACTGGCAACCAGCAGGATCGTTCGCGCGGTTGGAGGATCAATGAATACATTCCTGATATTGAAGAACGACTCGTAGAATGGGCGGAATCATTAGAGGGGCATATCGACTTTTTTTTGCCTCATTAAGCGGCGGTAATGAGACGGTGGAGATGGCCTCGCTCAAAGTAGCAGCAAATCGGCTCCGTTCATTGGCCCAGTCTCCTGACGAAATACCTAATCGGCTGACGGAGTTGTCTGAAGGCTCCAGCTCGGTTTCACAAATCTTAGGAGAGCTCGTCGCTGATTTACAGCAGCAGCCGCTACTATTGGATCGTTTTTATGTTCACGGGGAGAGTGAATTGCCACAGCCTGAAGCCGGTTTTTGGAAAAAGGCAAATGAGTCAATCAGTCGCTTTCTCCAATCTTTTACGCCTGAAACGTTAGCTACTGCTGACGTTAGTGAAGGGGTCGTCGAGGTTTGGGTGAATCGTCCGAGACAATATGTTGAATTGCTACAAAACATGGCCGATCAAACGCTGACGCCGCAAACCGGAATTGAAGTGAAATTTTCAATAATGCCGGATGAGTCAAAGCTGATTTTAGCAAGCGCGGCTAACAGTCAACCAGACTTGGCTCTAGGGATTAGCAACTGGCTTCCGTATGAGCTTGCCGTTCGCGGTGCAGCCGTTGATTTAAGGCAGTTTGACGACTTCGAAGCGTATTTGACACAATTTTCACCTGGTGCTTTTTTTGCCTTTCGTTATTGAGGAAGCGATTTATGCCCTTCCGGAAACTCAGGATTTCTTTGTGCTTTATTATCGGAAGGATATTATGGATGCATTGCAGCTCCCGCTTCCTGAGACGTGGAACGATGTGATTGAGATTTTGCCGGAATTGCAGCGCTTTGGCTTGAATTTTTATACGCCAATTGCTGGAGCAGTAGCATTTAAACCGTTTCAGACGACGGCTCCTTTTATTTATCAGTTCCAGGGTAGTTTTTACGAGGAAAACGGGATGGGAACGACCATTGACAACGAACACGCTTTGCAAGGCATCCAATTTATGGCCGATTTGAACACTTTGTACAGCTTGCCGCTTCAAGTACCTAATTTCTATAATCATTTTCGTTATTCAACGTTGCCGATTGGAGTTTCCGATTTCGGCACATATGTCCAGCTGACAGCCGCTGCACCGGAAATTTCAGGGTGGTGGGACATTGCGCTTCATCCGGGAGTTGAGCAGGAGGATGGCTCGATTTCAAGATGGGCGAGTGGTTCTGGCCAATCAGCGATGATATTTAATGGTAGTGAAAACCAGCAAGAGGCTTGGGAAGTATTAAAATGGTGGATGTCCGAAAAAAACGCAAACTGACTATGCAAGAACGCTGCAAATGACATACGGGCCCGAGTATATGTGGAATACAGCGAACTTGAATTCCTTTGCACAGCTGCCGTGGCCGCAGGAGCATAAGGATGTCATTTTGGAGCAGTGGGAGCAATTGAAGGAAGTTGCCAAAACTCCGTATAGCTACATGGTTGAACGAGAGGTCAGCAATGTTTGGAATCGTATCGTTTTCGATGGAGAAAATGGGCGAGCAGCCGTTGATGATGCCGTCATTACGATCGAACGGGAGATGCGTCGCAAGATGGAGGAATTTGGCTATATTGAGAAAGGACAAATGGTGAAGCCATATCCGATTCCCACGATTGAAAAATTGGAGCAATGGGCAGGGGAAGTAGATGAATAACAAAGAGCATGGCAGTACGGCTATCTTTTTAGCTCCCTATCTTTTGATGTTTTTGACGTTTATTATTATTCCGGTAGCAGCGGCTATCTATTTATCATTCACGCATTTCAACGCGATCGAGTCTCCTACATTTATTGGTCTGAGCAACTATGTCAATGTGTTTACCCAAGACAGTGTCTTTATGCAATATGTCTTGCCGAATACATTGATCTTCGCAATTATTGTTGGTCCGGGCGGGTATGTGCTTGCTTTCTTACTTGCTGGATGCTTGCCCAAATTTCAAAGGGGCCAAGAACGATATTGGCATTGATTATTTATTCTCCATCAATGACTCGGGCATAGCGATGGCAGTCGTTTGGACGATTATTTTCAGCGGTGATCAGGCCGGTTATTTAAACAGCATGCTGATTGAAATGGGGATATTGTTTGAGCCGATTCAATGGTTACAGTCCCCAGATCATCTATTGCTCATTATGATTATCGTCACTCTTTGGGGAAGCATGGGTGTCGGCTTTTTGGCGATGCTCTCAGGAGTATTGAACATTAACAAGGAAGTTTATGAAGCGGGTTATATTGATGGCATTTCGAATCGATTCCAGGAAATCATCTATATCACGATACCTTCGATGAAGCCACAAATGCTGTTCGGAGCAGTTATGGCCGTCGTAAATACCTTCCAATCCGGGGCGATTGGAGTTGCTCTGTCAGGCGCAAATCCGACTCCGCAATATGCCGGACAGCTGATGGTGAACCACCTTGAGGATTTCGGATTTATCCGATATGAAATGGGTTATGCGGCTGCTGTTTCCGTCTTGCTTCTTCTCTTTGTTTACTCCTTTTCTAGTATTGCTAGACGCTTGTTCTCCGAAAAGGATTAGGAATCTCGAGGTACATGAAAGGAGGCTTTGTGATGGCTGCATTTCACGGGTCAAAAATAAATCCAGACAAATTTCATAAAAGCCAAATCAAATTTTATCTATTTTTAATTCCGCTCGCAATTTTTATGGTGCTCCCGATCGTCTATATTTTTTCGCATGCTTTCAAGCCAATTGATGAGCTGTTTGCTACCCCCCGCGCTTTTTTTGTGGAGAAGCCGACATGGAAAAACTTTGTCGACCTCATGAATAATCAGGGGAGCTCAGGCGTACCGATGTCGAGGTATTTATTTAACAGCGTCGTCATTACGTTCATTGTTGTATCGCTGACCGTATTAATCAGTTCAATGGCAGGCTATGCGCTTTCAAAGAAAAGATTTAAATTGAAAAAAACAATTTTTGAAGTCAACACTCTCGCTCTGATGTTTGTCCCGGCAGCGTCGGTATTCCGACCTATCTCTTGATCGATCGAGTAGGCTTGCTCGATACGATACTCGTTCATATTTTTCCGTTATTAGCGATGCCTGTCGGATTATTTCTCGTTAAGCAATTCATTGATCAAATTCCTAACGAGTTGATTGAAGCTGCGCAAATGGACGGGGCAAAGGACTATCATATTTTTACAAAGGTCATCGTTCCAATGATCAAACCGGCCATTGCTACGGTAGCTATTTTATCCTTCCAAGCGGTCTGGAACAATGTCGAAACGTCTACTCTGTATATTAATAACGAGAACTTGAAGACATTTGCCTTTTATATGTCTACGTTAAGCTCTAATGCGGGAAATACTGTTGCAGGACAAGGGATGTCCGCCGCTGCTGCATTAATTATGTTTCTGCCTAATCTGCTTATTTTTATTATTATGCAAAGTCAAGTAATGAATACGATGGCCCATTCAGGGATTAAGTAGTTTGTAAGGAGGAAAGAACATGAGGAAACTCATTTTGGGATTTATTTGCGTCTGGTTCATCCTGTGTATGCCAGCCCATTCCTCAGCTTCAGTTTCTGTCCCTTACAAAACAGAAACACTGTCGGCCGACGGAGAAACGATCGAAACTCAAACAGCTTATGTACCGATTGGCTTGTTTGGGAAAAGCGCGATGTATGAAAGTCCTCAGGACCTGCACCTTCATCATAATAGCGAAGTGTATGTCGCTGATTCCGAGAGGCAGCTCGTTATAAGGGTTAGCCCAGATGGGACGCTGATTCGGGAGTATGGCGCCGGTATTTTGCAGCAGCTTCAGGAGTATATGTCGATCATAATAATGACGTTTATGTTGCTGATTATCAGCTGGAAAAAGTGCTACGTTTTTCGGAAGCGGGAGAGCTTTTACAGGAATATGGTCGTCCCGATTCTCCCCTTTTTGGCGAACGTTCACCATACAAGCCGCAAAAGGTGACAGTCGATCGAAGGGGTAATTTGTATGTGGTCGGAGAAGGGGCAACCAATGGAATTATTCAGTTAAGTAACGAAGGAAGCTTTTTGGGGTACTACGGCGTTAACCGGACGCAGGAGTCGTTGCTTTCTTTTTTTAGCAGAGCTGTTAACAACAGAAAGGCAAAGGCTTAATCTCTTTTTAAAAGTCCCACCTGCCCCAACAAATATTACGATTGATGAAAAGGGTATGGTTTATTCGGTTACACAAGGGACCGGCTTTGAAGCGATTCGCAAGCTGAACATAGCAGGGGGGAATCTGCTTCCGTCCGATCTGACTGACGCAACAAATCTTCAGGATGTGGCGATTGGTCCTGCAGGGAATATTTTATCTGTTGCCAGCAATGGTGTCATTACCGAATTTGATCCGGACGGTCAACTGCTGTTTCAATTCGGCGGAAGAGAGGACGGCTCGACGCGCGCTGGCTTATTTATGCAGCCCAGTGCAATTGAAGTCGATGATGCGGGCAGGCTGTTTATCGCTGATAGCGAGCAGGGAACGATTCAGCTTCTTGAGCCAACGGCTTTCACTCGAGTTGTGCACGAGGGGATTACATTATTCTCTGATGGCTTTTATGTCGAGAGTGAGAAGCATTGGCAGGAAGTACTGAAATTAAACTCATCCTTTGGCTTGGCTCATCATGCCATCGGTCAAGCCTTCTTTAAGCAGCAGCATTATGAAGAGGCTTTGGAGCGCTTCAAGCTAGCTGAAAATCGAGAAGGTATTCAGATGCATTTTGGGAAATTCGCTATTTATGGATGCAGGAGAACCTGAGTATGCTGTTTGCCGTGTTAATCGGAGTGTTCTTTCTACGCTCAGCTGTGATCTATACCGATCGAAAGCGTCCATTTTTAACACCAGTCAGAAAAAAAGTGGCGGCAATTGAAAGAGATTCGACTAGTTGATGAGCTTCTCTTCTTGTTTCGTTTTATCCGCTATCCAATCGATAGTTTTTATTACCTAAAGGATAAGCAGCACGTTTCAATAGTATCTGCAACGATTTTGTATGCTATTGTATTTGTTGAATTTGTGATCTTGAATCATTTTAAAGGCTTTATTTTCTCTTCACCTGGTCAAGATCAAATTCATTTAGCGAGCGAATTAGCGACGCTATTTATTCCTATCGGATTGTTTATCGTGACAAATTATTTGGTCAGCACGATTAATGACGGAGAAGGGAGGTTCAGTGACCTTTACATAGGTACTGCTTATTCTCTGGCTCCTTTTATACTCGGAATTCTCCCTTTGACATTCATTTCACGTGTTCTGACACTGAATGAGGCGTTCGTTTATATCTTTTCCCTTCAGGTGATTCTTATTTGGTCCGGCATCATTCTCTTTATTATGGTGAAGGAAGTTCACGACTTTACTTTTTGGGGAACGGTTCGAAATTTGCTAGTGACTCTGTTTGGAATGGCAATTTTTACGCTGATTTGCGTCATTGTTTATATACTCATTGATCAAGTGTATCAATTCGTTTTCTCCATTATCCAGGAGGTGATCTATCGTGTGTAGGAAGTATATTTTAGTCATCTTTCTACTGGCCGTCGCGTATGTCGGCAGCTATACGACTAATGTCAGTGCCGAAGGGAATAGCGACGAAGTACTCTGGCACCAATCAAACCAGTTTACCCAGCCTGAACAGGACAGAACCTTGATTAAGAGCCGAACCGATTCCTTCGATAGCTTTATTGCGGCTGGAGAAAGCGATGACTTACAGTTGTATGTCGAACCGGATACGCTGGCATTGAAAATCCGGAGCAAGAAAACTGGTTATATTTGGGATTCCGCTGTCGGCCAGGATGCGGAAGTGAATTTGAACCAAACTTGGATGGACATGGCGAATTCTGCCTTGACTATTACCTATCTTGACCGTAGAGACAAACTTAAAACGGAAAGCCTAGTTACGAACGATTCTACAGTGGACCTGCTCATAAATGACGACGGCTTTTCTGCTCAAATAACCTTTTCAGAAGCGGAAATAGAGCTTACGCTCATGGTCAGGATCGAAGGGGACAGGCTTGTCGTCGATATTCCTGATGAAAAGCTGACAGAGCCTGGGAAAAATCGGATCGTTTCTTTAAGGGTATACCCGTTTTTAGGCGCAGCGATCAACGGATCGATAACGGTTATCTGTTTATTCCTGATGGCAGCGGAGCTTTAATACGGTTTGAAGAAAGCGGAACAGAGGCAGAGGTGCCGTTCAGAGCCTTTATTTATGGTAGAGATGAAGGCTTTCGGAGGTTATCTTCTACTAGTCAGAGGCTGAATGTCGCTCAAGATATTACGATGCCGGTGTATGGTGTCGTTCATGGCGTTGGCCAAAACGGGTTTTTAACAGTACTTGCCGATGGCAAGCATTATGCAGAAATGCTTGCGTATCCCGGTGGTGTATCAACGGACTTCTATTGGATAACGGCAGAGTACCATTACCGTTATGAATATTTTCAGCCGACGAGCGAAAGTATGGATGGCTTTAATGCCTATCAGCCCGAAAGAAATCGTTTTGACATTAAACAGGAAATTATTTTTTTGACTGAGGAACGAGCTGACTATGTTGGTATGGGAAAAGCCTATCAACAGTATTTGCTCGAAAATGGTGAGCTTTCTCGAAGCAGAGATGAAGTAGATATCCGCCTGGAATTCCTCGGTGGCGAGATTGAAAGGGGACTGCTATGGGATTCAGTGCTGGCGATGACGACATTGGAGAATTTGGAACGACACGTCATAGAGTTGAAAGGACGGGGAGTTTCAGCGATGCATGTCATTTATCGAGGCTGGTCAAAAGGTGGTTTGACTGGGACGCTGCCATCAAAGTTTCCATTTGAAAAAAAAGCTCGGGAATCAAAGCGCTGTTAAGGAAACGATACAGCAGCTGGACGAAGCGAATATTCCGTTGTTTTTTTCATACTGATTATACGACAGCATACGAAGGAGCTTCAGGTTACTCGGGAAGAAATGATGTTGCCAAACGGATTAACTCGGAGACGATTCAAAATGAGCGCGAAGATAGGGCGTCGTATTATTTGACTCCAAGGAAAGCCTTACTGACTGCGCAAAGCGACTTGGATCAATTCGCCCTACACGGTATGAAGCACTTAGCAATCGAAACAACCGCGAGCCGGCTTTTTTCTCACTTTACAGGTGAAGGTTCGACTCGAGCGGAGGCGGTAGAGACGTATAGTGAGCTTTTCGATGAGCTGGCAAAAGGGATGGGTGAGCTATCTTTCTATAAGCCCAATGATTATGCCTGGAGCCATATGGATCGGTATTTAGACGCACCTCTTTACTCATCGAACTACCTATTTGTCACCGACACGGTCCCTTTTCTACAAATTGTTTTAAAAGGCTATAAGCGTATTACGGCTCGTTTTCTAATTTTCATTTTAATACAGCTGAGGATGTTCTGAGAATGATTGAATATGGGGCATACCCGTCCTTTTATTTAACGACTGAGCCTTCGCATCTGCTGGCAAAAACGCCTTCACGGGATATTTATACATCGATGTTCGATACGTGGAAGGAGGAGGTTGTTCAGCAATACGAGCTTGTTCAGCAAAGCCTTGGGAAAGTGAAAGGGGAAACGATCGAAGCAAGGCATGTTCATGAGCCCGGAGTAGTCGAGGTGCTTTACTCGAACGGGATCTCGATTATCGTCAACTATCAGGACAACGTAAAGGAAGTTCATGATGTTAAGGTGGATGCCGTCAGCTTCATAGTGTTAGACCGGGGGGAGCAGCGATGAGACAGCTATCAATGAGGTCAAAGAAAAGTGCATACGGGTACGGTTTCATTGCCCCGTGGATTATCGGTTTCGTCCTTTTTACGGCCTATCCTTTACTTTATTCGATTTATCTGAGCTTTCAGGAGGTTAAGCTGACTCCGCAAGGGATTCAAACGACCTTCGTCCAGTTTCAAAATTATGAATATGCGTTTGCCGTCGACGGCTTGTTTGTTCAAAAGTTGCTTGCTTTTTTTACAAGAATTCGTCCTAACGGTTCCGATTATTATTGTCTTTTCACTAATTATTGCGCTTTTGTTGAATCAGCCGATCCGGCTAAGAGGCTTGTTTCGAACGGTTTTCTTTTTACCTGTCATTATCATTAGTGGGCCGGTCATCAATGAATTAGTCAACCAAGGGATGACGACGATTCCTGCGATTGAGCAATATTCATTATTCAAGAGCATCACTGCCAAGCCGGACAGTTGGATAAGTAGCGTCCTTCTGTATTTAATGGAGAATCTTATTATTATCCTCTGGTTCTCAGGAGTACAAATTCTAATTTTTCTTGCTGCGCTCCAAAAAAATAGATCGGCAAGTTTATGAGGCAGCAAAAATAGACGGAGCATCGAATTGGGAGTGCTTCTGGAAGGTGACTTTACCGAGTCTCTTCCCGATGGTCATCGTCAATATGATCTATACGATCGTGACGTACTCGATATTCGCTTTGAGTCCGATTGTTGAGCATATTCAAAGCAACATGTTTCGCGTCGAAACTGGCTTTGGCTATGCCTCAGCGCTGGCATGGATTTATTTCCTTGTCATCGGCCTTGCCTCGTGCTCAGTGTCGGGCTCATGACAATAAAGGAACGAAAGAAGAACGGAGGGCGGAAAGGATGAAAACGAAGTGGGGCATTGATACGCAAAACAAGTATCGACCAATGCTGAAAAAAAGCATTATTAGGTAATCAGAGCAATAACGGTTTGCTGCTTAAACTTTTTGTTTATGTTTTGCTCATCGGAATAGGCTTCGTCTACCTTTATCCAGTTCTTTACATGGGATCGTATAGCTTCAAAAGTCTGGATGACTTGCTGAATCCTCTTGTTAACTGGATTCCGACAACGATCTATTTGGAAAATTATATGAGGGCCATTCGGGTTCTCGACTTTTTGCCAACTTTTTTTACAGACGGTTTACGTGACCGTTTTGCCGGCATTGGTCCAAACCGCCGTCGCCGCCATTATTGGCTATGGGTTTGCAAGATTCGAGTTCCCTTTAAAGAAAGTGCTCTTTATTCTCGTTATTGCTACATTCATGATCCCGCCTCAGGTGACGATGATCCCGCGCTATGTTTTCTTTAATGAGCTCGGTCTGCTCGGAAGCATTCATTCCTTTCTGTTGCCAGCATTACTCGGACAAGGAATAAACAGCGCGATCTTCATCCTGATTTTCTTTCAGTTTTTCCGAATGCTTCCGGAATCACTAGAGGAAGCGGCTCAAATCGATGGCGCTGGGCATCTCCGAATTTTTATTACGATTGCTCTGCCGATGGCTGCCCCGGCGATTATTATTTCCTTCCTGTTTTCGCTTGTCTGGTATTGGAATGAAACGGGTCTGGCATCGATTTATTTCGGAAATCATTTAACGACGTTACCCCTTGAATTGCAAAAATTCACCGCTACGTATGAACAAATGTACGCAAGTAACAGCTCAGGTGAAGGGGGAGGGAGTTTTATTAATGAAGGGATTCGAATGGCGGGGACAATGATGACGATCTTGCCGCTTCTGCTCGTTTATCTCGTGACACAGCGCTGGTTTGTAGAAGGGGTCGATCGTTCCGGAATTGCCGGTGAGTAAGTGAAAGCTATAGATTACCTGAATAGGAAAGGATGTCAAGATGAACGATATTGAACTGCTGAATAGGGAAATGAAGGGATCGTTTGATTTTTTTTGGAAGGAGGTTAATGAAGACAGCAACAGTCCCGGATACGGTTTGATTCGCGATAAAACAGGTGATGACAGTAAGGACGTTGCTAGTATTGCTTCGGTCGGCTTTGGATTAACAGCGATCATCATCGGAATCGAAAGGAACTGGATTTCCTATAACGAGGGCTATGAGCGGACGAGGGGAACACTCCATACATTTTTGCACCATGTTGAGCATGTTGGCGGTTTTTTCTACCATTTTTTGAATATGAATACGGCAAAAAAAATACGAAAAATACCATGATTGCCCGTCGATCATAGATACGTCGCTCTTCTTGAATGGAGCGATAACGGCGGCGGAATATTTTGGCGGAGAGATAAAAGAAATGTTTGAGGCGATTTATCGTCGCGTCGACTGGCTCATGTACTATAACGAAAAAAATAACTGGTTTTATATGGGCTATGACGAGGAAACGGCGGATTTGGTCATTGGGATACGTATGCTGAACAGCTGATGCAATATTTGCTCGGAACTGCCTCACCAACTCATCCGGTTCCTGTCAAAATTTATGAAGGCTTTAAGCGAGAATTAGGACAATATCGCGATTACAGCTTTTATTATTCGCCCGGAGGACAGCTGTTTACTCATCAATTTTCGCACGCCTGGTTCGATTTCAGAGGGATAGTCGACGGTGACGGAATTAATTGGTTTGAAAATTCTATTCAAGCCTCACTAGCTAGTCGCCAATTTTGCATCGATAACCCAGAGGGCTTTCAAACGTACCATGCCTACTCATGGGGGTTAACGGCGAGCGAGGGACCCAATGGCTATGCCGGACACGGGACCCCTCCATATCATAAAAATGTTACGCCGACGAGCGATGGGACGGTAGCTCCAGCTGCAGCACTCGGGTCAATTGTTTTTACACCTGATGAATCTACTGATGTTTTGCGTTATTTGTTTCACAACGAACCGAGACTGTGGGGACGATATGGATTGAAGGATGCTTACAATCTCGATAAGAAGCCAGCTTGGTATTCAGAACGGGTAATCGGGATTGATAAAGGGATTACGCTTCTTATGATCGAGAACTTCCGAAGCGGACTAGTCTGGGAATTGTATATGCAAAATGACTATGTCCAGCAAGGAAAAGAATTGCTAGGCTGGAAGAAAGAGGCCAAGAGAAATGATTGAAATCAAGGATAAGCAAATCATCATTGACGGGAAGCCGGTCATAATTATGTGTGGTGAAATTCATTACTACCGGCTGGAGCGCAGCGAATGGCAGGATCGAATCGACAAACTAAAACAGGCAGGCTGCAACGCGGTGGCCTCCTATATTCCGTGGCTATGCCATGAGCCTGAGGAAGGAAGCATTGATTTACGCGGGAAAACGCGGAAGGAGCTCGATTTAGCTGCTTATATCGATCTTTGTCAAAAGAATGACCTTTATTTTGTTGCCAGACCCGGTCCGTTCATTATGGCCGAAATGAAAAACGAAGGAATCCCGCACTGGGTGTACGAGAAGCATCCAGACATAGTTCCTGTTGGCTGGGACGGCCGAAAGGCGCCAACGCCAACGCTCGATTATCTTGCTCCTCAGTTTCTGGAAGAGGTCAGAAAGTGGTACAGTGCGGTGATGGAAATTATTTCGCCGAGGCTTCACCACCACGGTGGCAACATTATCGCCCTCCAACTCGATAATGAAATTGGTATGCTTTCATGGGTTAGCAACACACCTGACTTGACAGAATACGTCATCAACGACTTTCAGCAATGGTTAGGAAGGCGCTACAGCATTTTACAACAGCGGGAGCGTTATCCGTTTAAACCGGGCAGCGAAGGCGAAGCAGCGGCGATTCGCTCTCCAAAGGAGCAGTATGCGGCTGAGCTGCATCAGGATTTGGGCCATTATATGAGAGGGCGCTTTGCTCGCTATGTGCAAGTACTGAGACAATATGCCGAAGAGTTCGGCGCAACAAATGTGCCGTTTATCGTCAATATCCACGGGACAGGGGCAGGAAGAGGTTTTACTTTCCCGATTGGAATTAGCCAGCTTTATGAAAGCTACACTCAAGATGCAGGCTATTTGTCAGGCTCGGATATTTACTTTGGTGACTTGAATATGGAAACCTTTCAAGACCTTTACTTGATCAACGGGTTTATGGATGCGGTTCACCGCCCCGATCAGCCATTAACCTCAGTCGAATTTAATTGTGGCGATGGGAATTTTGGTGAAAATTTAAGCGGGCGCTACGATCCGTCAGCAGCCGATTTCAAAGCGCGAATGTGTATCGCACAAGGAAACAGACTACTAAACTATTATTTGTTTGCAGGTGGACGCAATTACCGGATGGATAAAAGGCGCGGAGACGGAAATGATCGCATTGCCTCGACTGGGGAGCGACACGGCTTTGCTGCGCCGGTCAATCCAGAGGGAGAGCTGAACTATACATATCCACGGATGGCTCGTTCGATTCAAACGATTATGGCCGTATCCGAAAAGCTTGCAACGATGCAGGAGGAAAAGGATGCGGTCGCCTTTGGCTTTATTCCAGATTATTATATGACGGAATATCGTTACCCTAAAAGCGAAAGAATGCAAAAGATTTTCAGCAATCTTGAAGCAAATCGGGCTCATGGTGCATGGGAGATTATGGCGCGGGCGCTTCTCCTTGGAGGCTATCGTTTTGGCGCCTATGATATTCAGAACAAACGATTAGATCGTACTACAACACCTGTTCTCGCTCTGCCTTCCGCCCGCTATATGTCCAGTGCGATCCAAAAGAAACTAGCAAACTATGTTGAGGAAGGCGGCGGTTTGCTGTTATATGGTGAAGCGCCAACTTTCGATATGGAAGGAAAGCCTTGTTCAATTTTATTGGATGCACTAGGAATTGAAGCTAAAGGAATCGAGCGCTCTTCGGCAGAGAATGATTTGTCTGTAACAGCCCACGGATGGGCAGCACCCAGACCCGAAATTCGCACCCACTTTGCGCAAAAATATTCGATTAAGGGAGAAGGCCAGCCGCTTTTATCAGTCTACGGAACAAAAGACATTTGTGCGCTTGAGACCGAGCACGGTAAAGGACGTGCAATCATCGTCGGTGCCGCCTATCGCTGTGATATCACCCTATTTAAAACGGCGATCGAACGGCTCGGAGCCAAGGCAAATCTAACCCACGACTGTCCCGAACACGGTCTCTTTATGACCACAACAGCTAACAAGCAGGGTGAACGATTTTTGCATGTTTTGAACCTGGACGGCTTCGATAAGGAATTTACCGTCTATGAAAAGGGGCACCCGCTCCTCACGCTAGGAATCAAGCAAAGGGATGCCGTGATGCTCCCCTTGAATATGACCTTTGGCGAGATAACCATCCGACATTCAACCGCGGAAATCGTGAAGGTAGAAGACGAGAAATTAACCTTTCGGATTGCCAATCGACAAGAAGAAATCGTACTAGAAACAAAGCATACTTTTAAAGAACACCCAACGTACCGGATCGAAAGAGAAGGTGCACACTGCTACCGTATTATGACGAAACCTGAGGCCACACTTGCCGGAGAACTCAGACTGGACTTTACTCGGTGAACAGAACTCGCTAATCCAGTAAAATAACGAAAAAAAATTAAGCTCGGTGAGAATTTAAACGTTCTCACCGAGCTTTTTAAAGGAGTGTGAGAGATGTTGGGAGAGGGAGAGGAGTGCGATTCGACGGGAGAGAGCTGTGATCCGACGGGAGAGGAGTAAGATCCGCCGGGAGAGCAGGGAAGATTCGCCGGTTGGGGTGTAAATCTGCGGAAGAAGAGACCGGCGGCTGAGCCTGTATGAAGGAACTGACTCCACCGCCAGCTGGGGTAGGAAACCGTAGAAAAGTAGCGTAATTCGCCGGGAGAGCGGGGAGATGCGGCAGGTCTGTGCGCCAGAGCTGGATGCTTCCGTTAACTGGAATCGAGAACAACCGGCTGGTCGCATAGAGAGAACTGTGATTCGACGGTAGAGCAGGAGGATCCGACGGTAGAGAGCTGTGATCCGACGGGAGAGGGTTAGGATTCGACGGGAGAGCGGGGAGATTCGTCGGTTGAGAATAGTTCCGTGGATGGAATCGGCAAATCCCAGGTTGGGAGTCGGCTGCTTTGGTACCGAGAGAACGCACTCAGTCGACGATTGAATTGAAATGATCTTTTTTTTGGCAGGTAAATACGATTTTTCGATGCTCCTTCAATAGAGAAGTCCATCAAATTTAGGAGAGAGCGAGCTGTCCGTTCCGAAGTTATTCCTAAAAATTCTCTTGTTTCTCGGTTAGTAATGGAACCACCGAAAATATTAAAATAGTCTATAAATGCCTTTTTATGTGCAGTGGCATCAGTATGAGAGCAATAGGTGCATTTCCAATTTTTTTTAACAAACGCTTCATACCAATTTTTTTTGCATAAGTCACATTGGACGCCTTTAGTGATATCCTGCTTAGTTAATCCGTACCAATCGAATAGATTTGACGGACGCGGGGCGGGGGTATGAAGTCTTGCGAGGGTTTGAGAAGCTACTAAACACTCTTCTTTAGAAAGGTAAGCTTTGGTATTTTCACGAATGAGCTTTTTTTATTTTACTGGTCAGATGCTCGATTCGACAAATTAAATTTGATACGTAAAGATGTTCCTCTCGTGTATGCAAATGAATCTCTGGGTGTGTGAAAACGGCTAATTTGAATATCGGTAATTTAATTTTTAGCTTTTGAAAAATATGATTCAGGCCTTCTTCTTGCCGATTCAATTGTTGAACGACCCCTGAATAACTAATAGTTTCGCCATTATAGGTTTGTTTTAATTGCCCGAACGTTCATCGATAAATAGATTTCCGCGAATATTTTTGATTTCTAATAGGAGAGAGAAATAAGGAGTGATGTGAAGCTGATCAATCTGAATCGTTTCGTGGTGGTCAACGATACGTAGGTCTCGAATTGTATGAAAATAATCAGAGGAAAAAGGCGCCATTGCGACATCTGTTTTTTTCTTCACCACGATGACCGGCTAGCCTTTTATTGAGATCGTTGGATAGCGCTGAGAAAGCATGGTGTGTAGAGGATACGCGGTTTAACAGTGCCTCTATCGAGGAGATGATTTCGGGGAGGGACCTGTCTTTTATAATCATACGCAGAACTCCTTTCGTAAAAACAACCTTTGACAAAAGAGGTGAAAATTCCTGTAATTTAGATAAAAAAAATTCTATAAAGTCGAATGAACAGCATATTTGCTGAAAGGAATATTGGGTGAAAGGCTAATTCGTCGCACCGGAAAAAACCTGAACTATCTCCAGAACCTTTCCGGGGAAAATTAGAAAAATGATCTCAGGATAAACTGCGGCTGTTGCGAAAAGGAGCAGATAAGTTGGTAAGGGAGCGGGTTCGCTGAGAGAGTAGCGCGATTTGGCGGGAGAATTGCATGATTCGCCGGGAGAGAGTCATGATTCGACAGGAGAGCGGGAAGATCCGCCGGTTGGGTGCAAATCCAAGGGTGAAGAAGCCCGGCGGCTGAACCCGATGAATGAACTGGCTCCTCCGCTAGTGGGAGTAGGAATCCGTTGAAGAGTATCGTGATTCGACGGGAGAGTATC
>BAXO01000094.1 GCA_001310555.1 Bacillus sp. JCM 19058 | reverse complement strand
CTTCATCCTGCTTTTCGTCCTGCTTGACCTGATTGAAATCATTGGCGATCATAACAAGATCGCGGACGAACGTGTCGTTTTGGATTCCGCCTCTCACTTTAAGCCACATGCCTTTTTCGACTGCCTGCAGCAGCGGAACGTCCTCCTTATCCCGCGAAAAGATTTTGACGAGAATCGAATCGGTATAATCGGTAATCTTAAAGGTTAATAGTGTTCTGCCGCTCCGCAGCTCCCTCGTCTCAGCAAAAACACGTAGCCTTGAATCGTGATGCGCCTTTCCTCATCAACGATCGATTCGATCGGTACTGGCTCATCTTTAATCGGATAACCGAGAATCAGTGCCTGACTGCCTCTCCTTTTTTTCGGCTTGCTGCTCTAGCTTCTTCTTCTCCAGCATCGCTTCAACGACCTTAGAATGATCCTCCTGCTCACGCTGCTCAACAAATTTTTCAAACGCTTGCTTTGATTCTTTAATCACTGCATCAAGTTGCACAGAGGGGAGTGAAAGGTCGTGCAGGCTTTTCGCGAACGGTTCGTGCAGCTTCCGCTTTAATGCGACAGCCTCCGTTTCATTTCGAACCTCAATCGAAAGACGCTTGCCATCGTATTCGGGCTTTTGCTTAGTTAACAGCTCAATAATACCCGATGAAATTCCTTCTAGGCGAGTAATAATGAACGGCCAATAACCAACCCAATCGACATCGCTTAGCTCGGCTTCTCCATAATAAAAACGGAAAGAGACCGTTGCAATATGGTGAAACGATTGCTGGAGTCGTTCATTAAACAGCTCGTAGATCGAAGCGGGAACGATGGTTGGTAGTTCAATTTGAAAATACCAAGCTTTTTGCTCCTTGTTAATCGAAAGCTTACGAATTTTTCCGTGCTGAAAATAACTCTGGATCACATCATCCGGAATTTGCAGCTGTTGGAGGAGTAATTGCAGCCGTTCGTTGCGAAGTTGCTCGTCATTTGTCACTCACTTCGACCTCCTCTTTTAATCTATCAATATTCACAAATGGTCTATTAAATATAAAACATCGCTTCCCATTCCCGTCAAGCTTTAAGCATCCTACAGCCCTTTGATCGCACCGCTGCACCAAAGCTGTTTCGCCCCCATCTATTAACAGATACTCTTTCTTGGCTTATCTAATTGCTGTGTACAAAAGAACTGGTCGCCAATTGCCCTCCATATCCGTATCATAACAAGCCTTTCCACCTTAATTGAAAGAGAAAGTATCTCATCATAGATGAGATACTAACATCTCCTTCATTCGTTTAACTGGAGCGTTGCATAAGAGCAAGTAAATTTTAACCGCTGTGTGAGGCTAACTCCTCCCGTTTGAGCGCGATTGTCTTCGTCAGCTCATTGACATGCACATCCAGCATTTCGCCTGTTTTTCTTACCTTTAATTCGACGATGCCTTCTGCTGCTCGTTTGCCGACCGCAATCCGGATTGGCAAGCCAATTAGATCGGAGTCATTGAATTTCACCCCGGCTCGCTCTTGACGATCATCATACAGCACTGTGAAACTCTCCTGCTGCAATTGTTGATAGAGCGATTCTGCCAGTTTAGTTTGATCGTCATTTTTCACGTTCAAGGAAAGCAGATGAAGGTCGAATGGCGCCACTTCCTGTGGCCAAACGATTCCTTTATCGTCATGGTGCTGCTCGATCACTGCTGCGACCGTCCGCGAAATACCAATGCCATAGCAGCCCATAAAAAATGGCTGGGCCCTCCCGTTCTCATCAAGAAAGCTTGCCTGTAGCTTCTCCGAATAAACCGTGCCAAGCTTGAATACTTGTCCAACCTCGATTCCTTGTGCAAATTGAATCGTTCCGCGCCCATCCGGTGAAGGATCGCCAGGCTGGATAAACCGCAAGTCGGCAAAATGGTCGACGGTATAGTCACGTCCGACATTAACATTCATGAAGTGCTTCAGTTTTTCATTCGCTCCACAAACAGCGTTGCGCATTCCTTTAACCGCATGATCGGCAACAATTTTGACATTTTTTTACGCCGACAGGTCCTATATTTCCGGGCGGTACACCGAGAACGTCTTCAACCTCGGCTTCCTCCGCCAAGCGGAAAGATGAAGCGTTCAGCTCGTGCTTCAGCTTGATTTCGTTTAATTCATGATCTCCTCGGAGGAGCAACAGGACCATTCCTCATCAATTTGCACAAGCAACGATTTCACGACGTCTGCATTCGCAATCTTGAGAGCATGAGCAACCTCTTCTACCGTTTTTGCCAAGTGGGTATCAACCGACTCAATGCCTTGCAAGGCTTCGCTTGTCGCTCCGCTGCCACCGGCTTGACGGCTGCCATTTCGATATTTGCGGCATAATCCGAGGTGTCTGAGTATGCGATCGTGTCTTCGCCGACCTCTGCTAGCGCCATAAATTCATGAGTACCTTACCTCCGATTGCTCCTGAATCGGCTATCACTGGCCTGAACGTCAAGCCAACTTTCCGGAATATACGGTGATAGGCCTCATACATCGCTTCGTACGTTTGGGCAAGGCTTTCCTCAGAAGCGTGAAAGGAGTAGGCATCCTTCATCACAAATTCGCGACCGCGTAAAAGACCAAAGCGAGGACGCCTCTCATCTCGAAATTTCGTTTGAATTTGATACAGGTTTAAAGGAAGCTTTTTATAGGAATTGATGCTGTCGCGTACTAGACTCGTGATCACTTCTTCATGGGTTGGGCCGAGCGCAAACTGGCGTTCATGGCGATCCTGTAAGCGAATCAATTCATCCCCCATTTTATCCCAACGCCCACTTTCCTGCCATAGCTCTGCCGGATGCAGCGTAGGAAGCGTCAGCTCAGCTGCCCCACTTTTGTTCATTTCCTCACGAACGATTTGTTCAACTTTTAAAAACACGCGCTTAGCTAGCGGCAAGTATGAATAAACGCCAGCAGCGACTTGCCGAATCATTCCTGCCCTTAGCATCAGCTGATGACTTTTGACGTCGGCATCGGCCGGAACCTCACGCATTGTAGGTATTAAGCTTTGACTTTGTCTCATTTCCCTTAGTCCTTTCTACATGAATAACCGATTAATATCGTTCCAAGTAACGACAATGACAAGCAGGAAGAGAAGGGCAAAGCCAATCAGATGAACCATCCCTTCTTTTTGCGGATCGATTGGTTTTCCTCTGACCGCTTCAAGCCCAAGGAAGATCAGACGCCCGCCGTCCATTGCCGGGATTGGCAGTAAATTAATGATTCCAAGGTTGACGCTCAACGCTGCAGCCCACTGCATCAGAACAAAAATACCCATTGAGGCCGCCTCTCCGGTATAATTAAAGATCCCTACAGGACCAGCAATGTAATCCAACGAAAAGTCACCAGTAATAATCATGCCAAGCACTTCAAAAATCATCGTCGTAAATAAGTAGGTTTGCTGGGCACCGAAAGCAATCGAACCGAGGAAATTAAACTCGCTCGGTTGTCCGATTCCGATAAACCCTTGGATTTCTCCTTCTTGGATTTCACGGGCTTCTGGTGTAACGGAAAAGTTTAGCGACTCTCCGTTTCGTTCAACCTCGAAACTGATCGGATTATTTGGGTGCTGCTGGATAATTTCTGTCATTTCCTCCCATGTATTGACCGGCTCGCCAGCGATTGAAGTGATGCGATCGTTTTCCTGCAAGCCCGCTTCGCTCGCCGCCCCATCTGGTGCTAATAAGCCGATTTCGGCTTCGTCCACCGGAACTCCTTGCATCCATGAAAATGCGGTTAACAGCAAAAAGGCAAGTATGAAATTCATCAAGGGACCTGCAAAAATCGCTAACGCGCGTTGACCAACGGTTTTAGACCCGAATTGTCGCTTCCACGGGGCGATTTGTGTCGGCATTTCGTCCTGAATCGTCTTTGCCTTCTCATGAACGGGATAGCTTACCTTCTCTTCGTCTTCATTGTAAGCTTCAATGACGAGATCGTGTTCAAGGTCGATCCGTTCAACTTGAACGACCTTTGCTTCCGGATGTTTTGATTTATTATTAATAATAATCTTAGTCACTTCATTATCTTGATTGAAAACAAGCCCTACTTGATAGCCGGGCTTAATTTGAACCAGCTCCGGGTCCTCTCCTGCCATTCTGACATAGCCGCCAAGCGGTAAAAGTCGAATGGTATAAACGGTTTCATTGCGTTCAAATGAAAATAGCTTTGGTCCGAATCCAATCGCAAATTCTCGGCAAAGAATGCCGGCTCGTTTAGCGAAAACCAAATGTCCCCATTCGTGCACGAAGACGAGCAGACCAAACACTGCAATAAAGGCCAGTAGTGTATTCAATGCGTTCATCGCCGCCTTTCCTAGACTTTGTATCCTTTACTTATAGGGCTAAAAACCCAACTCTAAGCGGAGTATAGGCGGGCTACAACAATCAGATCAGGGGGAAGCCCCAGCCGTTTTCCCGATGCTTTACATTCTAAAACGAGTTCACTCCAATTTAGAGACAATAAATGCTCTTGTTTCCCGATCAACAGCAAGTATTTCATCAAGCGTCGGAGACTTTGTCAGCTGATGACGCTCCAGCGCTTGTTCAATAAGCGATTCTATCGCCAAAAACGAAATTTTGCCGTCAATAAAAGCGGCAACTGCTACTTCATTAGCCGCATTCAATACGGTTGGCATCGTGCCGCCGAGCCGTCCTGCCTCATAAGCAAACGCCACACATCGATAGCGATTTGTATCTAGCTGAGCGAAATGAAGCTTGCCTACTTCCCATAAGTTTAACCTTTTACTGTTCCTCATTTCAAGTCTATTAGGGTAAGTCAGCGCATATTGAATCGGAACCCTCATATCCGGTGTTCCAAGCTGAGCGATGACGCTCGTATCGATAAATTCAACCATCGAATGAATAATACTTTCCCTGTGGAGGAGAACATCGATTTGCTCATATGGCAGCTCGAACAGCCAGTGAGCTTCGATCACTTCCAACCCTTTGTTCATCATCGTTGCCGAATCGATCGTAATCTTTGCGCCCATCGACCAATTCGGATGATTTAACGCTTCCTTTAACGTCACTTTTTCGAGCTGTTCGCGGCCGAGATCGCGAAAGCTTCCGCCCGACCCTGTCAGAATGAGCCGCTCGACTTCCTGCTTATTTTCGCCGTTTAGGGCTTGGAAAATGGCTGAATGCTCACTGTCGACAGGGAGTATAGGCACTTCTGCCTGCCTCGCTGCCTCGGTGATGATATGACCAGCAGTCACGAGCGGTTCTTTATTAGCTAGAGCAACGACTTTCCCTTCCTTGATGGCAGCTAAGGTTGGTGCTAAACCGACACTACCGAGTACAGCATTGACGACGACATCTGCCTGTACTGCTGTCGCGACTTCGAGTAACCCTTCCGCCCCATAGACGACTCTCGTATTGCCGCCTACCTCGCTCTCTAGTTGTGTCTGGGCATCCTTTGTCATGACGGAGACGAGGCGAGGAGAGAATTCATTAATTTGCTTGCGAGCCAAGTCCAAATTGCGTCCAACGGATAGAGCCACTAGCTGAAATTTGTCTTTGTGCTGACGAATGACATCTAATGTTTGTGTGCCAATCGATCCAGTCGAGCCTAATAAACTAATTTGTTTCAACATACTCACCTACTGTCTAAAATATCACTTGAATTCGTCCATTAACTTTCATTATGTATCATTCGAGATTAAATTAGTTGAAGCAAGTGTAATATAGGCATTACATAAATCAAACTGTCGAAGCGATCTAATATGCCTCCGTGTCCTGGCAGGACTGTTCCTGAATCCTTAACGGAATAATGGCGCTTCAGCGCTGACTCGACTAGGTCGCCAAGCTGCCCGAAGACGGACGTGACAATGATGACAAGTAACGCTGTGAAGTAATTAGGGAAGAGCGGTACAACCGTATAAAAAATTGACCCTGCCACAATCGCGCACGCTACCCCACCGAGGGAGCCTTCAACTGTTTTGTTCGGGCTTATATCTGGCCAAAGCTTATGCTTGCCAAATGCCTTTCCGACAAAATAAGCTCCAGAATCGGTTGTCCAAATTGAGGCCAAAACGAAAAAAAACTAAGAGCATTCCCGTCTCTGGTATTTCTCGAGTAATAATTAAATAATGAAACCCAAAGCCTACATATACCGAGGATAAAATTACAAAGCCAACCTTATCAAAAGTAAACGCATTTTTTTGTCAGAACAGTAAACATAAGCAGGACTAAAATTAGGAAAACAAACAGTTCGACCTTGGTGAAATGGGACGGCATTATATCGACCCATGGAGCGGGGACAAGCAAAAGCCACATCGAAATCAAGCCGACAAGGCCCGTAAAGGATATTGGCTTGATTTTTTTCATTTTTAGTAATTCAATCATGGCAATCGATGCGACAGCGGAGACTAGAAGCGTGAAAATTAAACCGCCAATCAAGACAGCACAAATCGTCACAATACCGAATAACAAACCTGTAATCACTCGTTGCTTCATTCCATTACCGTCCTCCCTTCTAGACGCCGCCGTAGCGGCGTGCCCGTTTTTGATAGACGGCAATCGCTTCGGTCAAATGGTGTTCATTAAAATCCGGCCAATAGACATCGGTAAACCAAAATTCACTGTATGCGGCTTGCCAGAGCATGAAGTTGCTTAAGCGGATTTCACCGCTCGTACGGATCAACAAATCGGGATCCTTAAGCTCTGCCGTCATTAAGTGGCTTTGCACCACCTCTTCATTAATATCCTCAATCTCTAGCTTGCCTTCTTTCAGCTGCTGTCCAATCTCCTTGATCGCCTCAACCATTTCAAAGCGACTCCCATAATTTAAGCCGATATTTAAAACCATTCCTGTATTGTCCTTTGTTTTCTCCATAGCTTCTGTCACGGCTTTTAACGTATGCCTAGGCAAATTTTCGAGCGTTCCCATCAAACGAACTTTGACGTTTTCTTTTATCAAATCAGGGAGTTCGGCGCTAAGAAAGCGTTCAGGCAATCGCAATAAGTAATCGACTTCTTTTTTTTGGCCTTTTCCAGTTTTCTGTGGAAAAGGCATATAACGTTAATACTTTTATTCCGAGCTCATTAGCTTTCCTGACGATTTTATTGACGGACTTCATTCCTTCTCGGTGGCCAGCGATACGAGGAAGGCCTTTTTGCTTAGCCCAGCGACCGCTCCCATCCATAATAATGGCGACGTGCGTTGGAATATTAGATCCCTTTTGAACATTCATGTTCATATTTGTTTCATTAGCTTTCCATTTCGAAAATTTTTCAAGCATTCGGACGCCCTCCATCTATAAATGCAGCAAGTTCGTACCCGACCATTCTCTTTAAAAACGAATCAAAAAGTGTAAAAAAACCCCCTAAAAGAGGTTGTTCAAAAAGATAGTACGTGCTCGCGCCAGACCGGTGGTACGCTCGAAGCATCACCATTCATCCTATGGCCATTGCTTTGCTTCTCTTTGAACTACACTGAAACGAAGAGGGTCTATACATCATTCATTTTACAATGGAATTGACTAGACTTCCATGATTTCTTTTTCTTTATTGTCCGCGACTTGATCAACCTCCGCGATTTGACTGTCGGTTTGCTTTTGCACTTGCTCCGTAAACCGGCGTAAATCGTCTTCTGTTAACTCGCCATTTTTTTTGCTGTTTTTTTCAAATCGTCGTTAATATCACGACGAATATTACGGATTGCAACCTTCGCATCCTCAGCCGATTTCCTGACAACTTTAACGAGATCCTTGCGACGCTCTTCCGTTAAAGGAGGGATCGCAAGTCGAATAACCGAACCATCATTTGATGGTGTCAAACCGAGATCTGCTTTTTGGATCGCCCGTTCAATATCATTGATCGACGACTTGTCGAATGGCTGTACGAGCAAAAGGCGAGCTTCGGGTACAGAGATCGTGGCTAACTGATTTAAAGGCGTTTCTGTCCCATAATATTCAACCAATACTCGATCGAGTAAAGCCGGATTCGCGCGACCGGCACGCAATTTTGCCAACTCGCGATTTAACGCATCAACCGCTTTATCCATTCTACTTTCACAATCTTTGATCATTTGCTCTGACATTTTTATTTCCCCCTTACGACCGTTCCGATATTTTCCCCCAGAACAGCTTTTTTTAATATTTCCTTCTTCCATGATCGAAAACACAACAAGCGGGATGTTGTTATCCATACATAATGAGGAAGCAGTCGTATCCATAACAGCTAGACCTTCTTTTAAGACATCCATGTATGTAATGCTCGTATATTTTTCAGCATTTGCGTCGACTGACGGATCGGCACTGTAAACACCGTCTACGTTATTTTTGGCCATCAATATGACCTCAGCTTCGATTTCAGCTGCGCGTAAGGCAGCAGTCGTATCTGTTGAGAAATAGGGATTCCCCGTTCCCGCAGCAAAAATGACGACACGTTTTTTCTCGAGATGGCGAATCGCTCTTCGGCGAATATAAGGCTCAGCCACTTGACGCATTTCGATTGATGTTTGAACGCGCGTTTGAACATCTAAGTCCTCCAGGCTATCCTGTAAGGCAAGTGAATTCATTACCGTTGCAAGCATTCCCATATAATCAGCTGTTGCCCGATCCATACCTTTGGCACTGCCTGCCATCCCCCGCCAAATATTGCCGCCACCGACGACTACAGCCACTTCGACATCCAACTCAACAATTTCTTTAACCTGGCGGGCAATCGATTGAATGACAACTGGATTGATGCCGTAGCCTTGATCTCCTGCTAACGCTTCTCCACTTAATTTTAGAACAACCCTATTATACTTTTGCATCCTTACCTCCATCATCCCACTCGAAGTCTTTACCTGTTCGAAAAAAAAGCTGACTCATGAGGGAATCATTCTTTCAAACACCCCGGAGAGAACTCATTGGTGAGTCTGAACCTTTCCTTTTCGAGCCAGCTTGATTTCCTTTATTTCTTTACTTGAGACATTACTTCTTCCGCGAAATTCTCCTCACGTTTTTCCATTCCTTCGCCTACTTCATAGCGAATAAAAGCTTTTACGGTTGCCCCTTTGTTCTTAACGTATTTGCCTACCTTTTGATCACCATCTTTGACAAAAGGCTGATCGAGTAAACAAACTTGTTCGAAATACTTTCCGAGGCGTCCTTCTACCATTTTTTTTCGACAATGTTTT
This sequence comes from Bacillus sp. JCM 19058, assembly GCA_001310555.1. The sequence continues at coordinate 10,763 of BAXO01000094.1, read as the reverse complement.
CAGGCTTTCCTTCGTTCAATGCCTGCTGCTTTAATAGCTCACGTTCGCGTGCAACCTCATCTTCAGAAACCTGCTCGCGGCTCACATGAGTCGGGTTAATCGCTGCGACATGCATCGCAATATCTTTGGCAAGCTCTTGATCGTCTGAAGAACCGATGACGGTCAGAACGCCAATTCGTCCACCCATATGAAGATATTCGCCGAATACATCGCCAGCTTCCTTCTCAACAATCTCGAATCGGCGCAATGAAATCTTTTCACCGATTTTGGCAATGGCAGAATTAACGAATTCCTCAACGTTTTGTCCGCCTTCATATGGCTGGGCAAGAGCTTCCTCGACAGATGCAGGTGCATTCTTGAGCAAATGTGACGCTAAATCTTGAACAAGCTGTTGAAAGTTTTCGTTTTTAAGCAACGAAATCCGTCTCAGAATTTACTTCTACAATAACGGCTTTATTTCCTTCTGACTTCACAAAAGCTAATCCTTCTGCTGCAATGCGATCCGCTTTTTTTGCCGCTTTGGCGATACCTTTTTCACGCAATAATTCAATGGCTTTGTCCATATCACCATCGGTTTCAGTCAGCGCTTTTTTACAATCCATCATACCTGCGCCCGTTTTTTCACGTAATTCTTTTACCATACTTGCTGTTACAGCCAATGACAAAACCTCCTTGAATTCGATCAAATTTAATTTCTTTATAAAAAGGGTGGTCAAGGGTTTTCCCCTTGACCACCCTTTTTCTGCAAAAATATTTACGCGGTTGTTTCTTCTGTTTCCTCGACTACTTCTTCCTCTTCGGTTGAAGTCGCCTCGATGACGGCATCCGCCATTTTGCCCGTCAACAATTTGACTGCACGGATCGCGTCGTCATTACCAGGAATGACGTAGTCAATCTCATCCGGGTCACAGTTTGTATCAACAATCGCAACGATCGGTATATTTAATTTATGCGCTTCAGCAATCGCGATTCGTTCCTTGCGCGGATCGATGACAAAAATCGCATCTGGAACACTTTGCATGTCTTTAATTCCGCCCAAAAACTTTTCTAACCGATCCATTTCTTTCTTCAGGAGCATAACTTCCTTTTTCGGAAGCACATCGAAGGTACCGTCCTCTTCCATTTTCTCTAGGTTCTTCAGACGCTTAATCCGCTTCTGGATCGTTTCAAAGTTCGTCAACGTTCCGCCCAACCAGCGCTGGTTAATGAAGTACATTCCGCAGCGTTCAGCCTCGTCTTTAACCGAATCCTGCGCTTGCTTTTTCGTACCGACAAAGAGAATTTTCCCTCCGTCAGCTGCAAGATCACGGACAAAGTTGTAAGCTTCCTCAACTTTCTTGACCGTTTTTTGCAAGTCAATAATATAAATCCCGTTTCTTTCTGTGAAGATGTAGCGGTCCATTTTAGGGTTCCAACGACGAGTCTGATGCCCGAAGTGTACACCTGCTTCTAGTAATTGCTTCATGGAAATTACTGCCACATCCAACACCTCCTTATGGTTTTTTTATCCTCCGCACTCCTCAGCTTTCAGCAACACTGTAAACACAGCACCATTACTAAAATCAGAGCACGTGTGTGATTAACACCGTGGATTAATATACCATAACAAAAAACGACGTTGCAAGCAATTGTCGCCAATTGCCGTTAAATCTTTGCTTTTTCAAGCAAGCTTCGAAGTAAAAGAGATAGAATGAAATTCTGAGAGGGTAAAACACTCGTTAGCGAAGCTGAAGCTTTATCATCAGTTCAACCTCGCCTTTGCCGAGATTCAACTGTTTAGCTATTTCGTCAGCTGGTAACCCTTGCTTTGCGAGCGCGATTACTTTTGCTGTATCAGACTGCTCGTAGACGACTTCTGCAGCGTCAACAGGAGCTGATAATCTGGATAGCGCTGCTCAGCTTCGTCTTGCCGTTTAGATTTTCGGGTTGAGTCCTCTTCGGACGTTTGCGCTGGTTGACTTGCCGCCTTTTCAACAGCCTTATTGCTAATTTCCATTAACAAGCGCTTGTTTTCATCCTTCATTTGTTCGGTATAAGCGAGCAACACGTCCGAAATTCCTTGCTCAGCTCGCTCGAGCTCCTGCTTTTTCGAATTCAAGGCAGAGAAGCGTTGCCAAATGACGACAAGCCAAATAAAAGTGACTCCATGCAGTAATAAGCTAAGAAAAAGTAAAAAATAGATCATAACTGAACGAACCTTTCCTTCACCCCGAATAATCGATGTATTTCCCTTTATAGGGGTGTTTTTCTTGTTGCTGCTCTGCCGACGGTTCACGCTGTTCTTTTTCTTTTCCTTCCTTTTGCTGCCCACGACCGTCGCTAAAAAAATTTCGCTTGTTCCGTGCTTTCTCCCTCATTAACTTGTTTGCGCTTTTTTTTCTTTCCTCTTCAAGCTGCTGCTCCGCAATAATCCCTTGGTTGACCTGTCCCCTTTGCTGCAGTTGCTCTTGAATCTTCCCTGTTTTTTTTGTGAGTTAACTACCGACCCTTGCATTTCAACCGGCCGAATACTCAGCATAATCACCTCCTTGTTGTTCGACTATATGTCCACTCATGTTTTTGACTGAGCCGATATAATAATTTCGTTGCCGATCAATGAAATGTGCACCGATTGGTGATTTGATGTTATTTGGCGACGATATTTCCCAAAACTAACCTCAACCTGGGGATAAAGAAAGCGATTGACGAGTATACTTTCTTGACCGGAAGTCGTATGAGGATTCACTAACTCATCAACCTCTACTTTTAAGGCTTTTTCCTTGTTCATCGATACAAGTAAGCTATTTTTAACACGAAGCTTCTGTACAGTGTCCTTCACCTCAAGCTTGCCTTCCCTTTGTTCCTTCATCGTATAGAGCTGCAATAGTTTTTCAAGCTTCTTTACTTCTTCGCCTGCTTCTGCCAACTCTCTCATTCGCTCGCTTTTTTTCACTGCTTGGTTTTTATTAGTATCAATGAGGAGTCGAGTTTTTGTATGCAAGTCATTCCCAATATCGTTGGCGACGATTTGCTGCTCTGCCGATACGGACCTCCGAGGATTAAACCTTTTCCTCCTAAGCAAATCACTTTCTTTGCTTTACATTGACTTTGCACAATTGCTTGACTCACTTCAATGTTTCCATTGACATCGATCAGACCATGATTGATAAACGTCGTTTTTAAATGCCTTTTCGCTGTGATGAGGCTTTTATTTTGGCCAGCAATTCCCCCTCCAACATAAATCGAACCTCCAGCCTTCAATTTTGCACCTTCTACAGTCCCAAGCACACGGATATCGCCTTCAGACTGAACCTCGAAACCTGAAGGTACATTCCCATCGATGGTGACATTTCCAGAGAAATGAATATCTCCTGTTTTATGATCGAGGTCTCTATTCACTTCGTATAACGGATAGACATGAATCGTCTGAGGATCGATGCTAACTTGGCCATCGATTAAAGCATACAGCATTTGAGTTTCCGGTTCGAGCAGCGTATTATTTCCTGATTGAAGCACGAAGTCTGCTCCATCCCTCGCCTCAATCTCCTGGCCGTAAACGGTCATGCCGGACTTACCGGCAGTTGCCGCTACTTTTTTGCCTACTTTGTCTCCTTTTCTCACCTTCGGCATATATAAATATCGCTTCAGTTCACCAAGTAAATCATTACTCGTCTCAAGAGCTTCTCGCTCACAGTCAATGGCTTGGACATACGCACCTTTGCCTGGTCTTCCCTTTTCCCCGACCGCGATCACATGATTTTTCTTTATTGATTTCTTCGTGCAAAGTTCATGAATTGTCTTCTCAACAATACCGTAGACAATTCCCTTTTCCTTTAAAAAAAGCGATAAAATCGTCAGGCGACAAAGATAAATCGGTAGGAACTCTTTCCTTCTGACTAACCGTTGCTTGTATTCGATCAGATGAAACGTACACTGAAAAATAATTGTTCAAATTAACCAAAGCAACCCCCGCCTTTCTGTTTGAATTCGAAGCATTAAAAGTTGGTCGAATAACAAAATGGCGTATGCCTCAAAGCGTTCGTTTCTTCAGCACTTGCTGTAGACGAAACAATGCCTTTGAATGGATTTGCGATATTCTTGAGGTCGACAGGTCCATGACAGCGCCGATTTCAGTTAAGGTCAATTCCTCGAAATAAAACAAGCTGATGACGAGCTGCTCCTTCTCTGTCAGCTGGCCGATGACTTCTGCGAGCTCCTCCTTTGTCGCTTCCTCAATCAGTTGTTGTTCGGGAGTTAGCGTACGCTTATCTTCAATTGTAGCCGCAAACGTTTCATTTCGTTCAGAGTCTTGTGTTTGTTCATCGATCGACAGCATGTTAGAAACGAAGTGTTCGGCCATCACCTGCGCGACTTCATCTGAACTCATCCCAAGCTCCTCAGCAACCTCCTCGCTCGTTACATAGCGCCCTGTCATTTGCTCCAAACGCTCCATCGTTGCCTCTACCCTTTTAATCTTTTCTCGCATCGACCGAGGAAGCCAATCGTCCTTTCTCAATCCGTCAATGATTGCTCCTCTCACGCGAAACGACGCATACGTATCAAATTTCAAATCGCGCTCCGGATTGAACTTTTCGAACGCGTCAAAAAGGCCAAATAAACCATGACTGATCAAGTCATCCTTCCTTACACTCCGTGGCAAGCCTACCGCGACACGCTGGACATGATAGTGAACGAGCGGCATATACAAACGCACGAGTCCATCATAAGCGTCCGGATTTCGTGTAGTTAGCCATTGATCCCATAACTTTTTGTTTTCCTTTGTCAAGGTATGAGCCATGTGGTGTCTCCTCCTTTCAACGCACATCATTCGCAGGGTTGCTACAATTCTTTATACCCGTGATTAACTGTCCGAATTTGCAATTTCATCGTTTGTGGAAAAAAATTCAATTGTTCTGCCGTTTTTGCCACCAACATCCGCAGCAACAATCGGGATTTGCAGCTCGTTTAACCGTCCTTTTACCGCTTCGACATTTCTAGGTCCGATTCGCATCATCTCTGAAGCGAACGAGAACATTTGAGCCCCTCCGGCTATTTTTGCCTTTAAAGCAAAGGAACGTGCCCCCTGCTGCTTCATTTCGTCAATGAGCTTGTCGATTGCTGTATCAGCATATTTCGCTTCGTTCAATGGCTGTCGTCTGCATTGATTGGAATCTGGCAGCATAATATGGGCCAAACCGGAAACAAGCGTTGCATTATCATAGATGACGATCCCGACGCAGGAGCCAAGTCCGGATGTGCGAATCGTATCCGGGGGCAGGGCTACTCCTAAATCGGCCATCCCTACCTTAACGACCTCACCCATCCATATCGACTCCTAATGCGGCGAATATTGTCTGAAAAGAACCCGGATCAGGCAAAAGCAGAAAATAGCCCAATACTTGTTCTGCCCGGGGGCTCCATCCAGAAATTTCTGTTTCAATAACAATCGCGAAATTCCCGGCTTCGGAAAGAGGAATTAACCATAGCTTAAGATCGCCCCAGCCATATCAATGCTTAATTCAGGAACAGTAGGCTGAAGGTTCAAACCAGTGAAGTCGGAGAACGATGACAGATAAGAACCAGCTAGTATGTTCCCTAATTCTTGCAACGCCGACAGCCCCATTTGTTCAAAAGGCGGCTTATGCAACTGGAAATCGCGATTGTCAGTCAGCTGCTGTACTAGCTGCTCTGAGTCTTGGATTGACGTTATGAAATACATACTTCCAGTCGCTTCCCCGGTCAATCGAAGAAAGATGGCGGCAACTTCCAGCCCGGCTCCGCCTATTTGTTCAGGTAGCGTCTGGATCGGCACGAGCCGGACGCTCGGAACCGTCATCTCGATTTTTCTATTTAACAAAGCGGACAACGCTGTTGCTGCATGGCCTGCTCCGATATTGCCAACTTCTTTTAACACATCAAAATGACGACTTTGTAGCTTCTCTAAAAACTCCACTTTCACCCCTCCTCTCAGATATTGGAAACGATTCGTGCAGCAATTTGCCCTAAATCGACAATTTCATCAACGAGATTTGCTTGAATCGCGGACTTCGGCATGCCGTAAATAACAGCGGTCCTTTCAGACTCAGCGATCGTTAGACAGGACCCTTCGCTGCCAGCTCCTTTAATCCCGCGGTTCCGTCCGACCCCATCCCCGTCATGACAACTGCGATTGTCCTCACATGGTTGACCTTTGCAATCGATTCAAACAGAACATCAACCGAGGGCCTGTGCCCTCGTCTAGGGGGCTCCTGCACGGTTTCGAGGGCGAGCGCTTGGCCGGTTTGCCTGAGCTTCACATGATGCCCTCCTGGAGCAATATAAGCGACTCCCTTCTTGATGAGTTGACCATTCCTCGCCTCCTCAACAGCGATTTGAGAAAGTTTGTTCAACCGATCAGCTAATGATTTCGTAAAGCCTTGAGGCATATGCTGGACGATCACGATTGGTGCACTGAGGTCTGGCGGAAGCTTCGTCAATACTTCCTTCAATGCTTTCGGTCCGCCCGTCGATGTCCCGATGGCAATGACCGTTTTTTCCGTTTCGTCGTTCTTCCTTTGCGGAGAAGCAATCGTTCGGACAGGTTTCCTGCGATACGCTGCGATTTTAGCAGTCGCCGCCCACGTGACTTTCTCGATTAACTCCTCACGCACTTTATATAGATCGAATGAAATGGAGCCCGAGGTTTTTGTGACAAAATCTACCGCTCCATACTCCATTGCACAAACGGTATGATAGCGCCTTCAGTCGTTGTACTGCTAAGCATAATCACAGGACACGGGTTGTCAGTCATGATTTTCTTTAAGGTTTCCAGTCCATCCAGTACAGGCATTTCGACATCGAGAGTCATGACATCCGGGTTTAAAAGTTGTTGCTTCTTTAATGCTTCTACTCCGTTTCTCGCCGTTCCGACCACCCGAATTTGCGGAGCCTGATTTAACATATCCGAAATTAACTTACGCATAAATGCGGAGTCATCCACTACTAGGACACGAATTTGATTCCTCATCAGCACCTCAAGCCTTTCTTTCAAATTCCTGCTAGCTGGCTAATAGTACTATTAGACGTGCTAGCTTCTAAACCGCCATGACTTCTGCACCTTGGAAGTAAGATAGGATATATATGAATAAAACGTACTCCAGCTATTCATTTATCGCTCTGGCAGCAGTGCGGCAAGCTCACCAAAAACGGCAGCACGATAAATTGTTCTGACGCGATTACTACTTGACCTAACTACGCTTTGCTTTAAAAAAATGTCCGAACTCTTGCAATAAAGCTAGCTGCCCGACTTTCAGAGCTCCGCTCAAGCCCGAGATAGCTCCGTGCCAGCTCAAACATCGCAGCGCTCGCTTGCGCTTTATTGTCATAAAGTACAAAAGGAGTTTGCGCTTTAACAGCCTTTGAAACAGCTTGATCGTAAGGGAGCACGCCCAATGGCGTTAATACTTTTTGGAGAAACTGCTTCGCTACCCGTTGAAGATTTTCGATCGTGTGTCTGCCTTCCTGATCTGATTCGGCCCGATTGACGATGACAAACATAGGCTTTTTCTGATCACGCAAATGAATATACTTAATCATCGAATAGGCGTCTGTCATCGCTGTTGGCTCTGGTGTCGTCACAATAAACACTTCGTGTGCAGCGAGAATCAGCTTCATACTTTCCTCTGTAGCCCCGGCACCCATATCGAGAAAAATGAAATCGTACCGAGAAGAGATCGCCTCCATTTGTCCAAAAAAGCGATTGAGCTTACTCTCGTTTAAATGAATGAAACCGGTAAAACCAGAGCCGCCGGCGAAATAAGAAATACCTCCCGGACCCTTTTCAAGAATATCCCAAATCGTCAACCGACTTTCGAGCATATCAATAAGGTGAAAGCGCGGCGAAACCCCCATCAAAATATCGACATTCGCCATCCCGAAATCTAGATCAAAAATAGCCACTCGCTTTCCGTGCTGCGCTAGAGCTATAGCGAGGTTCAAGCAAACATTGGATTTCCCGACGCCGCCCTTGCCGCTCGCCACCGCAATAACCGTTGCTTCCTTGCTCTCGCTCAGCTGAACTCTCCTTCGCAATGCTTCCGCTTGATCATTCATCTTCATATCCCTCTAGGACGAGTTCGACTAGAGCGGGCACTGACGCCTCAATCATGTCATCAGGAACGTTTTGACCGTCCGTTAAATAGGCGATGCCCTTCCCGAGCTCAATTGGAACGTTTACGAGCGCACCGTAAGAGGCTGTTTCATCCTGCTTAGTGAAAATGACCTTGGAAATCGGCACAAGCGAAAATTGGTGGAGAATTTCTTTCATATCTTCATATTTCGCGGTCAAAGCTAGGACTAAAAATGTTTCCGATTCGTTCTCAAAGTCAACGACCTTTGCTAATTCCTCGACATATAAACGGTTGCGGAAGTTGCGTCCCGCGGAATCGACGATAATAAGGTCGTAATGCTCAAACAGCTGCTTTGCTTTTTTTAAAATCGTCTACCGAATAAGCAACCTCCAGCGGGATGTTCAATATTTTCGCGTATGTCTTTAGCTGTTCAACGGCAGCGATCCGATACGTATCCGTCGTAATCAGAGCTACTTTTTTTATGCTTGTTCAGCACACAATCGGCAGCGATTTTCGCAATCGTCGTTGTCTTTCCGACCCCGGTAGGGCCGACAATTTGCACGACCTTTTTTTGTAGGCTTACACCTCCGAAAGGATAAGGCTCTAACCGCTCAGTCAGCTCTGCTATTAGCTGCTCCTTAACCTTCGAACCGCTTCGCTCTGCTAGATTCTCGTTATACCAGTTAGAGAGCAGTCGCTTGAGCAAAGAAAGTCGCACGCTGTGACTGACGCCGTGTTGCTTCAAGTGTTCGTCTACTTGCTGAAACGGTTCAGGATACTCCTTTGCGCCGGACTGTTTCTTTTCAGCCAGCTCTTGAATCATCGCCTTCAGCTGATCGATTTCCTTCACAAGCTCACCGCTCCCCTCCTTCTGACTAGGCTGTGGTAGCTTTTGTTTTCCGACCGGTCGCTTTTTGACGCTGTTTCCGGGGCTTCCTTTTGTCTCCTGATCGATTGCAGCAATCACTTCAAGCTTCTTCCTAGTGAAAAAGCCTAAAAACCCACCGCTTTCTATTTCCTTCGACTTTAATATTACCGCTTCTTTACCAAGCTCAGCTCGTATAAGCGCCATTGCTTCTGGCATAGACTTGGCCGTATACTTTTTTTACTTTCATTCCGAATTCACCACCCCGACGCTTTGCACTTCAACTTCCGCTTCCAATTCATTGTAAGAGAGAATCTGTACATGAGGTAAATACCGTTCTAATAGCTGCCTGACATACATGCGAACGGCCGGCGAACACAGGATGACAGGTGCTTGTCCCATTTGTTGAAGCCTCTCCGTCTCGCCGGAAGCCGCCTCCAAGATTCGCTGGGAGTCATTTGGGTCGAGTGCAACAAAGTTGCCGTGCTCGGTTTGCTGCACGCTATCTGCGATTTGCTTTTCAACTTTCCCGCCTAGCGTAATGACGTAAAGCGGTTCTCCCGGTACGGTCATTTGCTTCGAGATTTGCCTCGCTAATGCTTGCCGAACGTATTCAGTAATCAAATCTATATCCTTAGACATTGGCCCATAATCGGCCAGCGTTTCGAAAATGACTGGCAAATTGCGAATCGAAATATTTTCCTTTAACAGCTTCGTCAGTACCTTTTGAATTTCTCCGATCGAAAGAATGTTAGGGGTGACCTCTTCAACTAAAGCCGGATAAGATTCCTTCAGGTGATCGATCAGCTGCTTCGTTTCCTCGCGGCCGAGCAGTTCATGGGCATGACGCTTAATGATTTCTGTTAAATGAGTCGAGACAACGGAAGGCGGATCGACGACCGTGTATCCTGACATTTCTGCCTGCTCCTTCATTTCTTCACCGATCCAAAGCGCTGGCAACCCAAAGGCAGGCTCGATCGTATCAACACCGATAACCGATTCATCGTCGACACCCGGCTCATCGCCATATAATGATCGAGCAGCAAGTCACCTTTCGCTACCTCGTTTCCTTTGATTTTAATCGAATATTCATTCGGCTGAAGCTGAATATTGTCGCGGATTCGAATAACTGGAACGATCATGCCGAGCTCGAGCGCCATTTGCCTTCGAATCATCACAACTCGATCGAGTAAATCGCCGCCCTGATTGGCGTCCGCCAAAGGAATTAAACCATAGCCAAATTCGAATTCAATCGGGTCAATTTGCAGGAGATTGACGACACTTTCCGGCGATTTCAGCTCATCTTCCGGCTCCTCTTCCACTGCCGTCGATTCATCCTCCAGCCGCCTGCTTTCTCTTTTTGAGAGCCGATAGCCGCTAAACGCGAGAATTCCTGCTACTGTAAACGGAACGAGCATACCGATTGGCGTAATGATCCCTAATAGAAAAATTGTTGCTGCTGCTATGTAAAGCATTTTCGGATAAGCGAGCAATTGTTTACTCAAGTCTTGACCGAGATTACCGTCTGACGATGCCCTCGTGACAATGATTCCGGTTGCTGTCGAAATGAGTAGTGCTGGAATTTGTGTAACGAGTCCGTCGCCAACCGTTAAGAGCGTGTAGGTCGACGCTGCCGTCCCAAAATCCAGCCCCATTTGAATCATTCCAATGACGAGGCCGAAAATCATATTAATTCCGACGATAATTATGCTGGCGATAGCATCTCCTTTTACAAATTTGCTCGCCCCATCCATAGCACCATAGAAATCGGCTTCCTTTTCAATTCGTTCACGACGATTTTTTGCTTCGGC
>BAXO01000093.1 GCA_001310555.1 Bacillus sp. JCM 19058 | reverse complement strand
AACTGTTCAGATTTTAATAGGGCTCTGAGGAATTGTTCCTCAGAGCCCTATTGTCTACATTTTTCTTAATAATAAGGGGAAATTAGCAAATAAACTAAAACACCTGTGGCGCTTACGTACAGCCATAGCGGCATCGTCCAGCGGGCAATTTTCCGATGACGCTCAATTTCCATGTTCCAGGCACGAGTAACGGCTGTAAGCGCGAGCGGGACAATAACTGCTGCCAGTACAATATGAGTAATCAGGACAAAATAATAAATAGCAGCCATGATTCCAGATCCGCCATAGGGAGTCGACGGCGCTAAAAAATGATGTGCGACATAGGTGATCAAAAAAAAGAATGTCGTGACAAAAGCTGCGTAAATGAAGCGACGATGAAGAGTAATGTTTTTTTTCAAGATCGCGAGCAATGCCCCTAACAGAAATAAAAACGTGAAACTATTAAAAATGGCATTCATTTTAGGTAAAATCGTTAAGTCAAAGGCATCGAAGCCTTCTACTCCCGGCATACCAGACAAAAGCCCGACAAGCCCAATTACGATTATTGATATCGCGATAATCCATGGCCGATAATTCCTTTTTTGCCGTGGGACTAGGCCTTCCGGTTTGTAATTGCTCAATCGTTCCAACTCCTTTTTCAAGCTTGACTCCTACACTCTTCCATTATACTTGCTCCTTTCCAGACTACACACGTTATTCTTATTACAATCCGATGAATTTTTTTCTTCTTGAACAAAAACGCAGAGTCCTGTTTGAACGGACAAACTGGACGGGCTCGGCAGAGAGCAAGGAAGCACAAGGACGTCAGGAACTAGTTGTTACCTTATCGGACATTGACAAAGGAAGTGCTCGTTGCTGGGTACCTGCACTGGACAGGGCTAAGCTTGATTTAAGCATCGTTCACGCCAAATTAATATAAAACGGATGCGAGAAGAAGCTTTCTCACATCCGCCACATTTTAATATTTAGTAATCCCGATTAAAAGCATTAACGCTGCAATCGTTGGAATCGTGATAAATAAAGCTGAAACCATAAATGTCGTTGCCCACCCATGATCTTTATCCTTTAAATGCATAAAGAAGAACAATTGCAGTCCGAATTGAATCGCTGCTAAGATCAAAATAAACGGAACGGCGAACGTACGCGGGACTATTTCACTGGCAACAGCAAGGAAGGAAAGGAGTGTCAAGAAAATCATTAGCGCAAAAGCATGATCTGCTTACGCGATTCTTTCTTAATATACCGCTTTTCCTCGTCCGTCATCGCACTTTGTTCAAATGGTTTGCTCAAGTGATCAGCCATCCAATCAACCTCCTACTCCCATAAGATATACGACGGTGAAAATAAATACCCACACAACGTCGATAAAGTGCCAATACAGGCTGGCTAAATAAAACTTCGGCGCATTCGTTAACGTAATGCCACTGCGTGAATAACGAACGAGCAATGTAATGAACCAGCTCAACCCGAAAATAACATGGAACCCGTGCAAGCCTACGAGCGAGTAGAAGGCTGAAGAAAAAGCACTTGTGGAAAAGCCGAGCTCGTAGTGAGTCACATACTCATAGAACTCATAAATTTCAAAGCCTAAGAAACCTAATCCGAGCAAAACGGTTATCCATAACCATGCCATCATCGTCTTGAAATTGTTCTTTTTCATCGCAAACATCGCCAGCACACTTGTTAAGCTACTTGTCAATAGAAGCATTGTCATAATAAATACAAGCGGCAGCTGAAAAATTTCATGTGAGGCAGGACCGTCGGCGGTTCCAGTCCGTAATCCTAAATACGTACCAAAAAAAGGTGGCAAAAAGGACCGTTTCTCCGCCAAGGAAGAACCAGAAACCGAGAAATTTGTTTTTTCCTTCAAGAGTCGCCCGCTCTGGATGAGAAGGCAAGCCTTTGGAAGTATCGACGATATCGGACATTCTTAGTTTCCTCCTTTCAGATCAGCCTTAACTTTAGAAAGCGGCACATGGTAGCCATGATCCTCTTTAACCGAACGTACAATCATACAGATAAACGTGATCGCCAGCCCTCCGATGAGAACGAGCAAGCCATTTCCACCGAGCTCCCAGTGAGGAGACTTCATCACAAGACCGAATCCGGCAATATATAAGCCACGCCTATAATCAATGGTAAAATCGAGCCGTTCGGCATATGAATTTCCCCGAGCGGTTCAGCCGGCTTCATTGTCCCATCACCATGCACCTTTTCATAGAACAACGGATCAAGAGAGCGAACTTGCGGTGTTTGGGCAAAGTTGTACTCGGGTATCCGAGCCGGAACAGCCCATTCCAGCGTTCTGGCATCCCATGGGTCGCCTGTAGTGACGCGCTCCCCTTTGAACGCTGAGTAAATAACGTTAATAACAAACAGAATAATCCCCACAGACATTAGGAACGTCCCGATCGTACTAATAAAATTGAAGCTTTCAAATCCTTGCCCGCCGATGTATGTGTACACACGGCGTTGCATCCCCATAAGTCCGAGTAAATGTTGAACAAAGAATGTCAAATGGAACCCGATATAGAAAATAACAAAAAAATATTTTCCCTAACGTTTCATTCAGCTTATGCCCAAACATTCTCGGATACCAGTAAAAGAGTCCGGCAAAGAGTGCTAACACAATTCCACCAACGATAATATAGTGAAAGTGGGCCACGACAAAGTAGGTATCATGGTACAAATAATCGACCGGAGCCATTGACAGCATGACACCCGTAACGCCCCCCAAAACGAAGGTCGGCACGAATGAAGAAGCAAATAGCATCGCCGTATTAAACGTAATCTTTCCACCCCACATCGTCAGGAGCCAGTTAAAGATCTTGATTCCCGTCGGCACCGCAATCGTCATCGTTGCAATCGCAAAGATTGAGTTTGCTACAGGACCATGCCTACTGTAAACATGTGGTGAGCCCATACCATAAAGCCGAGGAATGCGATAATCATCGTTGCAAATACCATCGCCGTATACCCGAATAGTCGTTTCCGGGAAAGGCAGGAATAACTTCTGAAATCATTCCGAATGCAGGCAGCACGAGAATATACACTTCAGGGTGACCGAAAATCCAGAAAATATGCTGCCACAGCACGGCATTTCCGCTAGCATCAATGACAAAGAACTGGCCGTCGTAAACCCGATCGAGCATTAAAAGAGCAAGTCCTGCTGCTAAAGGTGTAAAAGCGAACAAAATTAAAGTTGATGCGATAAAAGAAGTCCAACAAAACAACGGCAAACGCATCATTGTCATCCCAGGAGCACGCATATTGACAATCGTAACAAGAAAATTAATCGCCGATATTAGTGTTCCAATTCCTGAGACTTGTAAACCTAATACGTAAAAATCAAGTCCGAGTCCACCATACTCCTGACTGGATAGCGGCACGTAAGCAGTCCAGCCAGCATCGGGTGCACCACCAAAAAACCAGCTCGTGCTTAATAGAAGTCCCCCAGCAAAGAATATCCAGAACCCAAGAGCATTCACGAACGGAAATGCAACGTCACGAGCTCCAATTTGCAAAGGAATAATAAAGTTCATAAATCCGAAAAGCAATGGTGTCACTGCTAAAAATAGCATAATTGTTCCGTGCATCGTTATGAACTCATTAAACGTTTGTCCGCTCAAAAAGTCCATTTGCGGGTACATGAGCTGAATCCGCATGAACAGAGCCATGACACCAGCTTTAACAAAGAAAAGCGCCCCCGAAATCAAATACATAATTCCGAGCTTTTTATGGTCAACAGTTGTTAACCAGTCCATGATGACGCCTTTTTCCTTTTTCTGTGTAGCCAATGGAATTATCCTCCTTCTCAACTCAAATTACTCATCGACAACTTTTAATGATTTCAAGTAGGCAGTGAGTGCTTCCACTTCTTCGTCAGTCACATCAGGAAATGCCGGCATCCCGTTTCCTTGTTTAAGCGATTGCGGATCACGAATCCATTGCGCGATATTTTCATCTGTCACGTCAAGATAACCCGCAAGCGATTCACGGTCGCCAAAATTCGTTAAGGCAGGACCTGCAGCCGTCCCTGAACCGCCAATAGCATGACAGCCGATACAGCCAAGACCTTCAAATAGCTCGCGCCCTTCGTTCGCCAGCGTTTCGGTAGGTGCTTCCGGTTCTGCTTGCATTCCTGCAACCCATGCATCATAATCGTCACGTTCCAGCGCAATCAGTTTAAAGTCCATCAATGCGTGAGAAGGACCGCAAAGCTCAGCACATTTCCCTTTATACACTCCAGGTTCATTGGCTTCAAGCCACATATTATTTGTAATTCCCGGAACGACGTCCAGCTTCCCACCAAGGGCTGGTACCCAGAAGGAGTGAATGACGTCTTGCGAATGAAGCTCAAATAGTACTTTTTCGCCGACAGGAATGTAGACTTCCTGCCCTGCGGTAAAGTCTTCGTTTTCATAATCGAATTGCCACCAGAACTGGTGTCCGGTTACTTTAATTTCAACGGTATCCTCTCCGATTTCCGGATCTGGCTCTACGTCAGCAAGATAAAATTGTCCTGTAATTGTTGGGACCGCTAAGATCGCTAGAAGGATAATCGGGATAACCGTCCAGAGTATTTCAAGCTTCACATTCCCGTGTACTTGTTTTGGAATTTCATCGTCTCCGGCCTTCCGACGGTACTTACTAATAATAATGAAAAAGATCGCAAAGACGACAATTGTTACAAAGGCCATGACGTACAGCGACAGAATCATCCCGTCTAAAATTGTCTCAGCCTGAGGTCCCTTCGGATCAAGAGCTGTTAAATTCTCTTTTCCCAAGCAGCCTGTCAATAGCAGCAGCAGGAAAGAAAAGGGGAGAAACCGCATTCCAATTTTCCGTGGTTTCATCTGACAATCGAACCTCACTTTCATCAAAGTAATCACTATCATAATAGATTTTTACAATCTTTTCCACCCCTAAGCATCCTTTTTAGAGATGAACAATAACCATTAGGACAAACAACGCTGTCAAATAGATTAACGAATAGACAAACATCAGCCTTGCCCATTTAATAGCATCCTTCATTTTAAAGCCGGCGATACCTAATGCAAGCCACCCAACGCCTAGCAGAGCGGCAGCAATCGTATATATAATACCGAAAGGATAAAGTAGGAGAGAAACTGGAAGCAGCAAAGCAACATATAGCACAATTTGACGACGCGTCATCTCAAAACCGGCAACAACCGGGAGCATTGGTATCCCAGCGGCGCGATATTCTTCCACCCGTTTCATCGCTAATGCTAGGAAGTGGGGCGGCTGCCAAAAGAAAACGATAAAAAACAAGATCCATGCATAAATATGTAGGCTTCCATCAACAGCCGCCCATCCGATAAGAGGCGGAACTGCTCCCGAAAAACTCCCAACGATCGTATTTAATGTTGTTGTTCTTTTTGTCCACATGGAGTATAGCACAACATAAATAAATAGACCGACAAGTCCAATGACGACAGCACTTGCTGTAGTCAGCGACAAGAAAATAAGTCCGGCAATCGCTTGACTTAAACCGATGATTAATATTTGCTTTGCCGAAAAACGTCCGGATACCGATGGCCGCTGTTTCGTGCGCTCCATAATATGATCAATATCGCGATCGATATAATTGTTCAACGTGCAGCTCCCAGCCATTACTAAAGCTGCTCCGATTAAGCCGAAGACCATTGAATCTAGCTGTGCGCTGATGCCTCCCCCGACGTATACGGCTGCTAAAAATAATCCGGCAAATGTTGTGATTAAATTCGAAGTGACAATCCCTTGTTTTGCAAGGATTAAATAATCCTTCCATGACTTTTCTAACAGTCCAGAACTGGCTTCAGAATTGGCCTTAACGACTTCGGCCGCTTCAAGCGCAGTATTGGTCTTATTCATCATTCCTCACCCCCTTTATCTTGCGACGAACTTGATGAACACATAAACCTGTGTCAAACAAGATGATCTCATCGCCCCGACGTTCTAGGTGTTGGCATGAAAACCGAAGCGCATACTGCCCATTCAGTTTCCTTGCCTTTTTTTGAACATCCTACAAGTACAATAAACATAGATGGATCAATGTTCACCTAAAAACACAGTCACATCCACATTATATCTTAAATTCTACTAGGTTTCATTAAAATCTCCAGTTTCACATTATCTTCACATTTACGGTTCTCCATAATTTAGTCACAATCTTAAAATTGACTTTTGTGTCAATAATTTTTAAGATCGGTGTGAACGCAAGTTTCTTTGTCAGCTTTAATATAAAATCTAGTCATCGTACAGTGCTCGCTTCCGTTTTACCGAGCAACTTACGCTTATAGTATGGCATAATATGACTGAAGAAATACTTGACGTCGTTCGCTTCATTACCGCTTACATAATCCCTTAGTGGTTTCTTTGCTCTTAGCGTTCTGATGGGTTGTTGAATTTCCGGGGGCGACAGCAGTGCCGACATTGAATTCGCTCTAAAGCGGAGGTTGATTGCCCGTTACTCATAATTTCGGATATGATTAGAAAACCGCTTGAATATTCTACTTAGAAAGTATGGTGAAAAGCGTGCACAGATGGTTTAAAATATACGGACTCATTACATCCTTTGGACTCCTAATCGTTCTTTTACAAGGTGCACTCGTAACAAAGACCGGTTCGGCTGAGGGCTGCGGTGCTACATGGCCGCTTTGCTTCGGTGAGGTGATTCCTACCAGTCCAGCCTTAGAAACAATTATTGAATATAGCCACCGCATTGTCTCCGGTCTTGTTGGCGCTTTAGTAATCGTTCTAGCGCTATGGGCTTGGAAGCAGCTGAAGCATGTTAGAGAAGCACGTTTCCTCTCGATCATGGCCGTGTTTTTGATTATTTTCCAAGGTCTGCTTGGCGCAGGCGCGGTCGTATTCGGGCAATCGAAGGTTATCCTTGCTCTCCATTTTGGAATTTCAGCCATGTCCTTTGCTTCGGTAATTTTACTAGTATTGCTTGCGTTCGAAGACAGCAGCAGCAAAAGAATCATCGCTCCAAAGGTTACACGGGCCTTTAAACGCTATGTTTTGCTTGTGATTACGTATTGTTACGCCGTCATCTATTCCGGTGCTTATGTGAAGCACTCAAATGCAACATTAGCCTGTTCCGGTTTTCCCGATTGTAATGGTCAATGGTTCCCTGGACTTTCGGGGCCGGTCGGGGCTCATTATTTCCATCGAGTTGCCGGAACAATCCTTTTAATCGTTTTACTAATTATGCTCATTTGGGTCATTAAACAGTATCGTCACGAAAAGGTGCTGCTTGGAGCAAGCGTCGTTTCCGTCCTGCTAGTCATTGCTCAGTATATAAGTGGAATTTCAGTCGTTTTTACACAGAACGCTTTAGCGGTCGGGTTATTGCACGCCTTAATTATCGCCCTACTGTTCACAACGCTTTGCTATATGACGATGACACTAACCCGTACCTCGGCACAAAAAAACGGCAGCTAAACGCTGGCGTTTTTGTTAGTTTTTGACGTTCATATAGCTGCAAGTAGAATCATCGCGTTAATTAAAAAAAGACCGGGCACGCTAAAGCCCAGTCTTTTTTATTTACGTAACGATGCTTCATGAAGGCTTGCCAGCTTCCGCTCCAATTCCGCTAACAGCTGTTTACCTTGTTCTTCCTCTACTAAACCGAGGCGGATCGCAAAGTCAATAGAACGCGATAAACCAAACATTTGTGTATCCAAAACCTCTTCGTAGAGGGGGCACTGAGGCATAGTTAAATTTTCCATCTGCACTTCGATCAGCTGGCGGATCTTCTCCGCATCGGATTTCAGAAGGGCATACGCTTTTTCATTTTTACCTGTCACCATCTCTGTTGACATGTTGTCCCCTCCTTGCATCGAAATATCCTTATACTAATAGTATCTTCTAAACGTAAAAAAATGCAATGTTTTTCACTATACCGTACCCCTCTAGCAATATTTATCGCTACGGCATTGGTAATTTGGCACACCATCGTATTTGCCAAATGAGGCACGCGATGAACTTCATAGACCCCGCTGCGCTCTGCCGACCACCTATAATATTGCCGAGGCTACGAGCAACTTTGAGCGCTTATAAAAAAATGATTGAGCAAAACTAGTTAAAAAAATACTCAATTGAAAACGTCTGGACAGGTGCTGAAGCATTTTCATTCCTGCTATACTGTTCCCTTTTTCATCAAGAGATGGGCCGTAAATTCCGACACCAACTCCATTAGGAACGGCTCCAACGATTCCACCAGAAACGCCGCTTTTGGCCGGAATGCCAACCTTGATCGCAAATTCACCTGATGCATTGTACATTCCACAAGTCACCATAAACGTTTTGACTAGCCTGCAAATGGAGGCAGGGATAACAGATTCCCCCGTTTCGCTGTTCACGCCATTATTTGCTAATATATAACCAATTCGCGCCAAATCATCACAGTTGACTTCAATGGCACATTGCTTCGTGTAAAAATCTAGCAGCTCCTCAACATTACCAGAAATTACCCCATGCTGCTTCATAAAGTAAGCTAGCGCACGATTCAAGTCAGCCGTTTCGTATTCTGATTGAGCAACAGTCGGGTTGTACGTGAGCGAAGGTTTTGGCTTAGCCGGCGCACGAAAGTCAATAGACGCTCCAGCTTATCTTCAGTCGTTTGGCCCTTTATTAAATGACTGACGACAAGTGCTCCTGCATTAATCATTGGATTGAGCGGCTTAGACGGCTTATGCAATTCTAGCTTGGCAATCGAATTGAACGGGTCGCCCGTTGGCTCCATCCCAACCTTCGAAAAAAACAAACTCCAGCTCATGATCAACCAATGCTAGCGCAAGCGTCAAAACCTTAGAAATGCTTTGGATTGTGAAGCGCTCCTCGCTGTGCCCGGCAGAAAAGCAAGTATCCCTCCCGTCAAATATAGAAATCGCCAACGTGTCACGATTCGCTTTCGCCAAGGCCGGTATATATTGAGCCACCTTCCCATCCTTCGTCGAGCCTTTCGCTTTTTCAACGAGCGCGTCCAGCTCTATTCCGTAATCGCATATCATCCGACAACACCCCTTTATTTTCAAGCGCTCTATTTGCACCATTGCTTTGCTGAATGTGACAAATGGGCAGCTACGCTTTATACTTTTAGTTAAGTCAAACAAAGGGGTTGTCATACATGGATGAATTTGTATTTTTTTATTACTGGCGATGTCGAGCACCCATTAACGATCGATCCGACTGTCTGGATCTTCGATGAACGCAAGGTTGATCTCGATACATATTTCGATCAGACAGTGGAGGCGGACGATGAGGAAACCGCCTACAAAAAAAGCGATTTCTGCACAATGGGACAAAGAAATTACCGAAGGCTCTTCACCACCTCGTATGCAGTCCAACGGAAATGAGATAAAATATAATAAACAAAAGCTAATGAACGGTTCTTTCGGAATACCATTAAAACCGTTTCTCCTCAATTCAAGACCGATGGAAGGCACGGATCAGCTTCTCGTCATCTCAGCTGACGACCAGGAGCATCTCTATTCGATTACGGAAGCTGTTACATTTATTGTCGGCTTTTGCAAGGAAGGCAAGCCATTAACAGAAGACGGCCCCGTCCACCTTTACCATGGAGACGGTTCGAATAAGCACGAGCCAATAAAGCGCGTAAAGCAATTAATCCTTAAGCTTCATCTTAATTCGGACGTTCGTGAAGGAGCAGATTCGTCTGAAGCCGGCTGTTTCTAACTAAAGGAGGTCAGCAGCTAATTGCGCTAAGCCGGAGCGTTCACCTTTTATCAGCTTAATATGTCCGCTGACCGTCTGCTCTTTAAATTTTTCGACGAGATAAGTAAGTCCGTTGTTATACTCATCCAAATATGGATGATCGATTTGATGAGGGTCGCCCATAAAGACGATTTTACTTCGTTCTCCGACCCTTGTCAGAATTGTTTTCGCCTCATGCTTCGTCAAATTCTGTGCTTCATCAATAATAATAAATTGTTCAGGGATGCTCCGACCGCGAATATACGTAAGAGCTTCTACTTGAATCGAACCCATTCCCGCTAATATCTGTTCAATTTCTCCAGGTTTCTTAGTATTGAATAAAAATTCTAGATTATCGTAGATCGGCTGCATCCACGGTCGAAGCTTCTCTTCTTTTTCCCCAGGTAAATAGCCGAGATCCTTCCCAAGTGGAACAATCGGACGGGCAACAACGAGCTTTTTGAAGTGGCTCAAATCCTCTGTTTGCATTAATCCAGCAGCAAGTGCCAGCAGCGTTTTACCAGTCCCCGCTTTGCCGATCATCGTAACTAGGCTAATCTCATCTCTTAATAAAAGCTCGAGTGCCATTCGTTGCTGCACGTTGCGGGCGCGGATGCCCCAAATCTGTTCATGCTCATTCAAAAACGGCTTCACTGTTTTCCCATCTGGGTCAACTTTTCCTAGGGCTGAAGTGGAACTGACGAGCGCATCCTTCATAATGATGAATTGATGCGGATAAAACGGCAGCCCCGTTAATTGTGAAATAGCGATTTCTCCATTTGCATAAAATTGTTCGATCACATCACTCCCGACATAAACTTCAATATATCCAGAATAAACATCATCAAATTGAATAACTCGATCGCTTAAAAAATCTTCTGCCTCGATTCCTAACGCATCTGCTTTAACGCGAACAAGCGCGTCTTTGCTAACTAATATCACCTGTCTGCCGTCGCTCAACTTATCCTCTTCCATTGATAAATTTAAAGCAACCGCAATAATTCGATTGTCGTTAGTCATTTCAGCAAAGGAATCCTTTAAGCGCTGAAATGAACGATGATTTAATTCCACTCGAAGCGATCCGCCTGACTCCAGCGGTACTCCCTCATGCAGCCTTCCCTTGCCACGCAAATTATCGATCAGCTTCGAAAACTGACGGGCATTCCTGCCGATTTCATTCATATACCTTTTTTTTCGAATCAACCTCTTCAAGAACGATAGCTGGTATGACGACCTCATGATCGTGAAATGTAAAAATGGAGCGAGGATCCTGTAAAAGTACGTTCGTATCTAAAACGTAGATTTTTTTCAACATTCCGCCTCCTGACTAATTAAGTGGAACTTCTATCAGTGCGGGTTTTCACTTATCGCCACTGAAGGTTCGTTAAAACCCACACAAGTGGATTATGTTACGATTGGTTTCTCTTTCTTTTCTCTGGCGATTCGTCGTTTACCCGATTAACGTTCGCCTAGGACTGTTCGTCCCATTGCCACAATCCTTGGCTGCTCATTCGCTGCCAAGAGTCAGAGGAAGCTTACGGCATTCGTCTCCCCGAAAATTCCCAATGCCATCATAGACGATTGAATAAATCCTCTTACTTATAATTTATGCAGATGTTGCCGATTTGTCCCGTGGAGGATTTGACCAGATATGGTGAACAACCATTCCCCGTTATTGAAATGTATGTGACAAACATACAACTTAGACGAAGGAAAAATTGAATTGGAATGAGAAAACCTTTTACCATCGATCTTCGGTTTCCTTTTCGGTCGATTCAGCTTACAATAGGAATAAGAACGGAGTGATCGAATGAGAGTAAAATGTGTGCTATGTGATAAAATTGACCAAATCGACAATGACAAACCTCTCGCTAAGCGCTTGCGTAATCGCCCGATTCATACGTATATGTGCGACAATTGCCGCGAACGGATTACGAAACGGACCGAGGAGCGTCTTGCGACTGGCTCCTTCACCCTCACGTATAAAACAAAGACAGAGAATACGCTGTTTTAATCAGCGTGTTCTCTGCCTCAGCTTGTCGACGAAGACTCGGCCGACAAGCTTTTTTATATAGGGAGAGGATCACGATATGTCGCTTCGATTCCACTCCGGGATGGGGGCACGCTTTCCGTAGGCGGGCGTGGAACTAACCGGCTACGCCGGTGGATTTCCACTTGCCCTTCCTCCTACTGGAGTCGGTCCTCCCCTCCCGTCCGCTCATGAAGCGGGTAAAATGGGAATCCACTTTCTCCTCAACATTCTTTATCGTAAAAGCATAACAATCGTTTGTTGTGATATTCCGATCATGCCCCAAAAACTCGAGTATAAACGAATTCAGATGAAGATGGTCTGGATCGAAACGCTTGTTCCTGACGATCAATTCGCTCGAAAACTAGACACCGGGCTAGACTTTGCATTAATGCTCTCTTTCAAGACCTTTACCCTTCCGATAAAGGTCAACCTAGTGTCGAGCCCGTTTCATTCTCATATAAAAAAAGGTGTTGATTAGTCTATTTTTGGCATTCGCTCCATGCAACAAACGATGCGAGAGATTGAAACAAACGGGGGTTTGCCAGCGGTTTTTAGGATACGGTTTTGATGATAAGAACAAAAGCATGGATTGCGTTGGACAAACCCCAGAGGGTTAGTGCAGGTGATGCTTGTTTTTCGTTGCCATGAACTTACAAAAATAACTGATCAGATTTTAAATGGCGCTGAGGAACAATGCCTCAGCGCCATTTTGTCTACGGTCTAAGACAGAGAATACGCTGTTTTAATCAGCGTGTCTCTGTCTTTTATTTGTTTAAGCATTTTCTTGTTTTTCCTTGCGATGCAAATGAAGCCTGAAGCGGTAAATACCAAGGACAAGTGCTGAAATGATCAGAATGGCGATCATCGGTGCACCAAAGGCAAATTCCATGAGCCACAGCACGAAGGCGCCAACGATTAAGAGCACGTATATGACTACCTTTTTTTAACGGCGGTAACTTTCTAGCAAACCCTAGATTAAAGACGAGAATAGCCAAGACGATAATCGCTAAAAGCGCCAATAAGCCAAGCCATCCATTTTCCGCAGTCGCCCTCATCAACCATGGTAACCCTGCGAGCTCGGCATCAGAGAATTGCTGGTCGTTCATGATTATCCAACCTTTCTTACGAAAAGCTATGCTTTCGCCAATTTTTTTTCTTTTTTTTCTGCGCGTTCGCGCTCGGATTTATTTAAGATTTTTTTTCGAAGACGGATCGAGTCGGGTGTCAGTTCGCAATACTCATCGTCATTTAAATATTCCAAGGATTCCTCTAGCGTCATAATCCGTGGCGTTTTCATCGTTACGGTCGTATCCTTTGTGGCTGAACGAATATTAGTATGCTGCTTCATTTTTGTTACGTTGACCGTTAAGTCGTTTTCGCGCGTATGCTCGCCGACAATCATCCCCTCGTATATTTCCGTTCCCGGCTCAATAAAAATCGTTCCTCGATCCTCTACTTGCATAATACCGTATTGATTGGCTTTACCCGTTTCCAGCGAAACGAGTACACCTTGACGCCTCCCCCAACTTGTCCTTGTAAAAACGGCTGATAGCCGTCAAACGAATGGTTAATAATTCCGTAACCTCTCGTCTGTGTCAGAAATTCGGTTGTGTAGCCAATTAGGCCCCTTGCCGGGACGAGAAACTCTAGGCGTACTTGCCCGCTTCCCGTATTCGTCATGTTCGTCATTTCACCTTTACGTTCACCGAGTGATTCCATCACGGCTCCCGTATATTCTTCCGGCACGTCTATTTGAACGCGTTCCATCGGCTCAGAGCGAACACCGTCTATCTCGCGAATAATGACCTCCGGCTTTGAAACCTGAAGCTCAAAGCCTTCACGTCGCATATTTTCGATTAAAATCGACAAATGCAGCTCGCCGCGCCCCGAAACGATCCAAACATCGGGAGAATCCGTATTTTCAACTCTTAAGCTAACATCGGTCTCAAGCTCAGCTCTAAGCCTCTCCTCTAGCTTCCGACTCGTTACGTGCTTTCCTTCCCGTCCGGCAAACGGACTATTATTAACTAGGAAAGTCATTTGCAGCGTTGGTTCGTCAATCCGAAGAGCGGGCAAAGCATCCTGATGCTCGATCGGGCAAACGGTTTCGCCGACATTAATTTGTTCCATACCTGAAACAGCAATTAAATCGCCTGCTTTAGCTTCTTTAATTTCAATTCGTTTTAAACCAAGAAAGCCAAACATCTTAGTTACTCGAAACTGCTTCACACTGCCATCCAGCTTCATTAAGGCGACTTGCTGACCAACTTTAATCGTCCCGCGGAATACTCGCCCAATGCCAATTCTTCCAAGATACTCATTGTAATCGAGCATTGCCACTTGAAATTGCAACGGTTCATTACTGTTATCTGTCGGAGCCGGTATCGTGTCAATAATCGTTTCAAGTAAGGAAGTCATGGTGTCCTCTTGAGTATCAGCTATCCGGCTCGCCGTTCCATTGATTGCCGAAGCGTAGATGACAGGAAAATCGAGCTGATCCTCGTCCGCACCTAAATCAATGAATAAGTCAATAACCTCATCGACCACTTCCGCAGGTCTCGCGAATCGCGATCGATTTTATTCACAACTACAATCGGAACGAGCTTTTGTTCCAATGCCTTTTTCAGGACAAACCGCGTTTGAGGCATACAGCCTCATAAGCGTCAACAACGAGCAAAACACCGTCGACCATTTTCATGATTCGTTCCACTTCTCCACCAAAGTCAGCATGACCCGGTGTATCCATTATATTTATCCGGTGATCATTGTATTGAATCGCCGTGTTTTTCGCAAGAATCGTTATGCCTCTTTCTTTTTCGATTGCATTGGAGTCCATGGCCCTTTCTGCTACTTGCTCATTCTCTCGGAATGTCCCTGATTGCTTAAGCAACTGGTCAACCAGAGTCGTTTTCCCATGATCTACATGGGCAATAATTGCAATATTTCGTACATCATTACGAAGGGTCATTGAATTCTCTCCTTGTTTATTGATTAACTGTATAAGTATAGCACAGAAGACCGACAATCATAAGCAATAAATACGATAATTATTGAAACCTTTCCCTCCCGTCCGGCAGCATCGGGCGAGGACTAATGGAGTAAACACTCAGGTAATCAGTATGCATGCGTTTTTTTGCCAGTCGAATCACCGGTCTGTCTTTGGCTCTAATTCCCATTACACTTAGTTTTTCGCTCCTTGAGCTCATTCCCCCCTGAATCATTCGTGCACTCTTCAGCAAATAGGATAGCGCTCATCGAATCGTTCCGCATGAAATACAAAGTTAAGACTTCTGAAGAATGATTTCACCTACGCCTACGATGCTTTACCCGTTTTGTCACATTGTCGTACTTTTCCTTTTACTCATTTAGCGTTACACTAGTAAATGAATTGTATGACGCCTAAGGGGGATGGCTTGTGAGAAAAGAGAATGTCATGTTTTTATTATTAGCAATTATTACTGTCCTTTGCATCATGAGTATCGGTATTGCCGTTGCCGAACGCAGCCTGTTAATCGCCTTTCTAGCGCTTGGCGGAGCGGTTATTGCTACTTGGCTTGGCTTCATCTTACGAAAGAAAGTCCAAAAATCAACAGAAGCATAAACCGATTGTCACAGTATAAGCTTGAAAGCAAAAATAAAATGAGCTCGGCCGCAGCCAGCTCATTTTATTTTCGCTTTAGCTCAACTCCTGTCTTCTCTTCCAACGGGCGAACGATCGCGCAAACATCTTGCGAGCCGTACTTTTCTTTGGCTTCTGCAACCTTTTCTTCCCCTAACCGAACAAGATCAAGCGGCATATTAATTTCATCGGCTAAAGCTAACGCTAGCTGAATATCTTTATGGAGCAGTTCAATGGAAAATCGTGCAGCGAAACTTCGATCGAGAATCGCATCTACAGACCAATCCATACTTTTAGAAAAACCGGCACTTCGCTTGATCAAATCATAGGCAACGGCCGGATCAACACCAGCCTTTTCAGCCATAACATAGCACTCAGCCAAGGCGGATTGATGGACTCCGATCAGCATATTGTTTAAAAGCTTAACGACCGTCCCGCTACCAGTAGGCCCGACGCGAACGATGTATTCTCCAAAGGCAGTCATCACCGGCTTCGCCTGCTGGAAAGCCGACTCTTCTCCGCCGCACATGATTGTCAATGTCCCTGCCTCTGCTCCCATTGGGCCACCGCTAACAGGAGCATCGAGAAAAGCGGCTCCCTTTTCGGCTAGCAGGGCGGCAACTCGCTCGTTTGTTTGTCGATCGACAGTTGAATGATCGATGACGATTTTACCTTCACTTGCTCCGGCGATCAAGCCATTCTCCCCTTCGTAAACTGATATAATCGTAGCGGGGAGGGGCAAACAGGTCATGACGATGTCTACTTCAGCGATCATAGCCTTTGCGGATAATGCTTCCTTCGCTCCATACGCTACAGCCTCTTCGATTGGACCACGACTCCTACTAAGGACATACGTTTCAAATCCAGCATCTAGCAAATGCTTTGCCATTGGAAGCCCCATAGTGCCTAATCCAATAAAGCCAACCTTCTTCATCATTACAACTCCTCCCCAATATAAGCCGAGACCATTTCTTTATGAAGGCGCGGTTTTGCTGCAACAACAGTACTTGTATCAAGTAAGGAAAGGCGATCCCCTGTGAACGTAGAAGCAGCACAGCCAGCCTCGTGTAAAATAACAAGGGCCGCAGCATAATCCCACGGGGATAATTTAACGCTAACATAGGCGTCTAATCGCTCGGCAGCAACATAAGCCATTTCCAAGGCAGCCGAACCGTAAGATCGAGTGCTTCTAACATCTCGCGTCAAGGCTTGTAAAGGGTTTTGATAAGGGTTCTTTTCTTCGACAAGCCAGTTTGCATTCAAGCCAAGAATCGACTCCTTCAGCGGTCTCTCTCTGATAGGAGCAAGCTCCTCTTCATTGAAAAATGCTCCCCGATCACGAACTGCATGAAACAGCTCATCGCTCATAACATCATAAATGAGCCCGATCATTCCAACACCATCCTGATAAACTCCAACAGAAATGGCAAATTTATTTCTTTGATGAATAAAATTCATTGTGCCGTCAATTGGGTCGATAATCCATACGATGCCGTCAAGCGATGTTAATTTTTCAGCTATACCTTCCTCGCCAAGAAAATGATGCTCTGGAAATTCAGTACGAATTTTCCGATAAAAATATTCTTCAATCGCTCGATCGACTTCTGTTACTAGGTCGTCAGGGTTTGATTTCGCTTCAATTGTGATTGGTCCTGCCAAGGAGTCCTTAATCATATCGGCGGCTTCATAGACCCATCTGCGAGCTATTTTTTTCAAGTTCCAACCAATTGACTGACATTTCACTTCCCCCTCTAAACAACTAGGAATTCTTCATTTTCTATTATGCCATAAAACTAATAGAATGGAAATGAATGCTACTATGCTCTACTTACCGTACTGCAAAATTCCTTCTTTCTATTAAAGATTTGATGCCAGAATAATCCGACCTTTATTATATGCCTTGCTAAGCATCCTTGAAATTGATATCAACCGTATAGCATTGTCAAAATAGCTGATCGACGAACCCCGCTTCAATCGGTTACTACCTTCGCCCGTTCCGGCACTGAACTAATTCCGCCGCAATACTAACTGCTATTTCCTCAGGCCCTTCAGCATGGATTCCCAAGCCCACTGGCGCATGGAGCCAGTTGGGCAACGGTTGATCGAATAATAGTCGCCTTGTTCGCTTTTTGGATCCGAGAATTCCGAGGTAGCGCGGAGGGCTGTTCAGAAAGTGCTTGAGGATGAATCGATCCCTTTCAAAATTGTGTGTCATAATTACCACAAAGCTGTTCGCTCGTATGTTTTGCTCGTGTAAATAATTGTTAGGAAAATCATTGATTAACTGGTCTGCAGAGGGAAATATTTTCGAATTGCAGCGATGCTGGCGCGGATCGATCAACCGAACAGAAAAGTCGAGCCTTGAAGCCATTTCAACTAGAGGTTCGGCATCGGGACCAGCTCCAAAAAGATACAAAACCTCCTTCGGATTGTATTGTTCCATCAAAATTGTGCCGACGTTTTTTTTGACGATTACTTCTGTTGTTTTCTCTTGAGAAAGAAAGCCTTTTAAATCTTCTAGCATTCGAGTCGGACTGTAACGGGCAGAGCGAGGAAAACAATCTCCATCCTCGCAATAAAGCGCTTCCTCAGAGCGATTGTTCTTCCCTTCTATCCATTTGGCCGCACCTACCCTTAACCCTAGCTCAAGCTTTTCGTTAATGAAGCTCCATGGAGAAGGGCCTTCCCCTTTCGCTTCCCCCCACGAGCCGATAGCCTCCAAGTAAATATGAACGATCCCATTGCATCCAGTTCCCTGCCCCCATGACAGATCATCCTCGGCTCGGAGGTTATAGGTCAAGACTTTCGCTTCACCTGTCTGTAATACTTCCTTCGCGCGGGGAATTAAATCTTCTTCCAGACAACCGCCACTGATGATTCCGAAGGACTCACCGTTTTCATTCACGAGCATTTTCGCCCCTTCATGACGATATGACGAGCCTTCTACTCGGATAATCGTTGCCATGGCAAACCTGTTAGCTCTCCGTTCCTGTAAAACCTCTAACACTCTAGCGATATCGTTCATCGTCTGTCTCCCTTTAGTAGCTGTTTGTAGTCATTCGGGGTATCAATATCATTTGGGTAATGATTCGTAGTCTGACAATGACACAAAAAGCGCTTATGTTCCTTAATGATTTCTTTCCCACCAACATCTCCTGTTAATAAGCACATTTGTGGAAAAAAAATGCTTCGAGAAAAGAGTCGGATGACCGCTCCTCCCTTCTCGGTATTTCGATTGAATGATCATTTTCGGACAATGCCCCAGCTTCAGCCGCTTGTCATTAAAGGCTTTTAGTACACTACTTATATCCTTGCTTTGCACTGTTGGTTGATCACCAAGCAGGACAAGAGCTGCCTCTGCCGAAGCAGGAAGGGATGAAAAAGCCAACGCCAGACTGGGGCCAATCCCTAATTGTGGGGCCTTGTTAAATACTGGCTGACAGCCATAGGAGGCAACTAGTTGGCGAAGAGGCAAACTGTCACCTGGAATAACGACCTTTAACTCATCAAACGGCATTCCGACTGTTTTGAGCAATAGGTGTTCGACGAGTGGAAGTCCTTGCCAAGGGAGCAGAAGCTTAGATTCCTTACCCATCCTGGCCGATTGTCCACTAGCGAGTAAAATTCCGTGTACGCCTGTTTCACCTTGCTTTCGCTGAGCGCTTCCTTTAGGCATCCTATCTTCCTCTCTCCAAATTGTTCTTCATTTCCGCGGTGAACTCGCCTAAAGCTAGCTAGGACGTCGTGGAAATAGGCGGAGACACTACTCAATTTGAATAGAAAAACCGTCTATCGTTCACTCAATCTTTATTCGGTAAAAGTTTCTTTTTATTTACAGGAAGTGAGCCTGTTGATTGGAGCTTAGCCTTCAATAAACGACTGTATCATACTCTATCTCCTTTACCATTAACCAGATTAGTCAAAAATATGCTGTCGCTACGTTCGCTGAGGAAGACATTCCCTGTATGCTTTCTAATTTCTTTCCATATGTTAAAAACGTCTGAGAATTCAATAGAAAAAGGTGATTTAAATGACAGTACAAACTCAAATGCAGCAAGCTATTTCTTCTGCCAAAAGCGTCGAAGCAAGCCTGTCTCAATTCGCGCTCGAAACAGAAAATCAACCAGCTAAACAAATGTTTCAGCAATTGGCACAGCAGCAAAAAGATATTGTTACCCAAATCGAAACTCGTTATCAGCAGGTACTGCAAGAAGAGCCGCAATTTAACGAGAACCAGTAATGTAATGTTAATTAACACGTATCGAAAGTTTAACTTGAATTAGAAACCTCTTTCTTTCCAGAGAAAGCGGCTGTTGATGCTGCCATCATCAATAGCCGCTTTTTCATTCATAGCATTCGCAGAAAAAAATCCAGCATTTCCCCCTTTTTATAATCGAGCTACTGACCTTCTACAGGCGAGCGTTCCTGACCATTCATACGTTTTCCATTTGGACAAAACCGGAATTTTTATTTTTTTGAAAGGATTTTCCTTCGATCAATCATGACAGGAGTCCAAACAAAACCTTTCTTTACGCATAGAATGTGAGTGCAAGTCAAATTCCGCAAAAGGAGAGATTGAAATGAGTGGCCATCTTGGCGGCGGTTTCGCCTTAATTGTCGTATTGTTCATTCTCCTCATTATCGTCGGTGCATCTTGGTGTTGCGGTGGCGGTTACGGAGGATACTAGTTATCTTCATTCGTAAGCCTTCACTAATAGTGGAGGCTTACTTCTTTATGCCCTGGCAAAAAGGAGCCCCTTCATGAAGGGACCCCCTATAATTGAGTAAGCAG